>NZ_AUAG01000033.1:0-33780 GCF_000428605.1 Thioalkalivibrio sp. ALE19 | reverse complement strand
GGGGCACCGAACGCCGGTTGAGACACTCAAGGCCTGGCAACAGGAACGCCCCGATTTATTTCGTAAACGTGTATACAACCAGCCGGGACCCGACATCTACAGACGCAGCTGAGCCGCCCTGGAAATAACTGAGCCAGCTGTTATTGAGAGTCTGGCATGCCGTTCAGGGCGGCTTTGCGGTCGGGGGCTCTGGGGGGGCTATGCAGTGTTTCGAACGGGCGTTGGCGGGGCTGGCACTGATCGGTTTGCTGGTTGTTAGCCTGGCAGGATGTCACCCGAACATCGAACCTGCCAGCACCGGCGGTGAGATGGTAGCCGGCACCGAGGGCATCGATTGCGGCGACCATCTGCCGCTGAGTCATTCGCCCGATGGGCAATGGTTGGCGTTCTGGCTGTGGACCAATCGCGGTGAAAATGCCCCTCCCGAGCATCGGCTGGCCTTGCTGGATCTGGACACTGGCATCCGCCATCTGCCGGAACCCGAGGGGCGTGACAGCAGCGGTGACGCGGCAACCGCCGTACCACGAATCGACAAGCTTTGCTGGAGTCGTGATGGACAACGCCTGCTGACCGGCGTGTTGCCTCCCGACGCCAACGTGGCGACGCCCGTGCAGCAGTCCTCCGCATCGTTGAGAGTGAAACCGCGTGGCCAGCAACGACCGGCTGTGGTTCACGCAATCGACCTTGACCGGCCCGATCGAATGGAACTTGCCGATACCGCTGCATGTGGTGCCGAAGACATCGGTCACTGGCGATTTCAGGCGCCGTATTCGTATTGGGATGACTGGACCCAACTGGGCAAGGTGCAAGTCAAGAAGGTGGATCCGCGCCTGATCAGGCTGGAACTATCGGGTGGCCGCGTGCTGGGTGAACACCGACCCGTTCGCTGGAGTACGCGCTCGCTGATGGTATCCGATCACGCCTGGTCACCCGATCAGACGCAGCTTGCCTACGTGGTTCGCGAGTTGCGCGGAAGCTGGGGTGGGCTGTCGCATACCTGGCTGACGGCTGTCGACGCCGAGCCCGTGCAACTGCTCAGCGGCGCCGTCTACGCCATGCAATGGCGCAATGACCAGGAACTGCATCTGTGTCTGAGGCGACCCGGGAAAGCAGAGTCGGCGGTCTTCGCCTGGCAATCTCCCTTCGACTAGCTCCGGACGCTGTTGGCTCCCATGTGATTCGAGTACCCCCAAGGTAAAAGCCAGTATCCTCATGGTAAGGAACCGGCTACTGCGGTCTCACTTGTACGGCCCTGGCCGCAAAACATCTGGGCGCTGGCCTGTGTCCGACCGTGGAGAAGGATGATACCCGTGATTTCGGCATTGATTCTTTTCTTGTGGGGGGGTGTCTGGTGGGTCGCCCAGAGGTGACGACGGGGCCAGCCCGAGGGCGCGCGGGTGCGCCCGGATGGAGTGCGTTTGCGGTAGCGAGCGGGGCAATTCTGCTCCTCGTGGCGCTGCCTCCGGCCGAAATCTGGGGTCGGTGGGGATGGGGTGTCGTTGTTCTGGTCGCCTGTGCCTGGGGCCTCGCTCTGGCGAATGCCTGGCAGGGCCGGCGATTGGCTACCGCTCTGACGAACGCTCCGGGAGTGCGGCTGCAGGTGGCCGTCGGGCTGGCCGGTTTTCTGCTCACGGGGCTTTTCTGGGTCCGGGCCGCGCTGGGGATCCCCGCGGGGTGGCTGGGCGACCTGGGCCTGAAAATGGGGACCCTTTTCGGAGGATGGCCATGGCCGGCCCTGCTGCTGGCGGGGCTTGTGGGGCTCATGTTGCGTCCCCGGGGCTCTGGTGGTCCTGCTCTGCTCGGCGTGGCGCTGGTCGCGGGCACTATCGGCTGGGGCGCGCATTTCCCGGTGGCGGACGCGGTGCGGTCGAGTTCGAGCGCCGGGACCGGGGAGGTTCGCCGGGCACTCGAGGAGCCCCTTGCCACCCGGGCGGGGCTCGCGGCGTTGGGTGTTCTCGGTCAGCCCCGATCTCTCGAAGTGCGCCCCAACGGGCTTTATCTGGGCCCCGACGAGATACGAACGCTGGAGTCGCACGGGCGGACGTTCCCGGGCACTCGTTCGAACCTGTCGCGACCGGGCCAGGGGAGCCGCGTGCGTGTCACGGACGCCTCGGTCGTGGAGGTCGTGCGAGCGCCCGAGGGGGATCGCTGGGCGCTGAGATCTCGCGCGCCCGGGACCAGTGCCGTGGAGATCCGTGCGGGCGCGGCCACGCAGTGGATCGGCGTTCGTGTTTCGGATGAAGACGAGGCGGATTCCACGCCTGTCGATGTGACCGATCAGGTGACCTTTGAAGTCGGGGACACTCGCGAACCGGGGCCGTCCGGTGGCTTTGCGCTTCGTCAGACCGTCCGGATGACCAACCACTCCGACATGGCGCTGGTCGGCCCCCTCCATCTGGTCATCGGTTTCTCCGCCGAGGCCGAGAGTTATGGTCAAGTCTGGTGTATGAGCAGTTGCTGGTTCAGGCGGCGCTCCGGTCGGTGATGGATGATGCCTCGTCGTTGGTCGGTTCGGTCTGTTCGACGCCGTCGATGAACGTCACCCCGCGCTCGAGCTTGTCCAGCCATTCGTAACCCCGGAGGCGGCGCCAGCGCTTCTGCGCGCTCTGGCCGAGCTTGAACGTCAGGCTCAGGACGGTATTGCGGGTCACGCAGCCCCGGGTCTTGGCGGTGCGCAGCCGCACGGTGGCGAAGGTCGATTCGATCGGATTGGTGGTCCGGATCGACTGCCAGTGCGGGGCCGGGAAGTCGTAGAACGCCAGCAGGTCCTCCCGATCCTTGCGCAGCGTCTCGGCGGCTTTCGGGTACTTGTCGCCGTAGGCGGTCAGGAAGGCGTCGAAGGCCTGTTCGGCGTCGGCGCGGGTTTCGGCCATCCAGATCGCCTGCAGGGCGGACTTGGCCTTGGGCTGGCTGCGCTTGGGCAGCCGGTTCAGCACATTGGCGGTCTTGTGGACCCAGCAGCGCTGGCGGCGGGTGTCCGGGTAGACCCGGGCCAGCGCCTTCCAGAAGCCCAGCGCGCCATCGCCGATGGCCAGCCGGGGGCCCTGCGGCAGACCCTGCTGGTCCCGCAGGCGCACCAGCAGTTCGTACCAGCTCTGCTCGGACTCGCGCATCCCGTCGTCGAGGGCAACGAACTCCTTGGTCCCGTCGGGCAGGACCCCGATGATGACCAGCACGCAGGCGCGTTCATCGTCCTCCCCGCGCAGGTTGAAGTGGATACCGTCCGCCCACCAGTAACTGTAGCGATGAGCGCTGAGATCGCGCTCGCGCCAGTCGGCGTGCTCGGTCAGCCACTGCTGCTTGAGCCGGCCCAGCGTCGAGGCCGACAGCCCCTGGGCCTGATCGCCCAGCAGCGCGCTCAGCGCCTCCTGGAAGTCGCCCGAGGACACCCCCTTGAGATAGAGCCAGGGCAGCAGCTCCTCGACCGAGCGCGCCCGGCGCAGATACGGCGGCAGCAGGCTCGACGTGAAGTGCCGGCCGCCGCCGGACCGATCCCGGGTCTTCGGCACCTGCACCGGCACATCGCCGATGCCGGTCTGGACCCGGCGCTCCGGCTGGTAGCCATTGCGCACCACCGCCCGGCGCCCGTCCGGCAAGCGATCCTCCGCGTAGCGCTCCATGAACGTCTGCAACTCCGCCTCCACCGCTTGCTGGATCAGATCCCGCGCCCCGCGGCGCAGCAGATCGGTCAACGGGTCCTCTGGTCCGTTCGGCATGTCTGTCGTATCGTGAGCCATGGTGGCGTATATCCTCTGGCTGGTTGGTTGGTGGTACTTCCATTCCAGCCGGATACGCCGCCTTCCTCAATCCCCCCGTACACCACTTTCGACAGTAACTCCGAGGCCGAGCCCGTACTGGTGGGGGCAGGACGAGTCAGGCACCCGGAGGTACGGTCGGTCTTCGGTTCCGACTGGCGGGTCTCGGTGGCGGAGATCTTTCCCGGGCCGGACGGGCTACGCCCCATCGTGCCCGCGCTGGCTCCGGGCGCAAGCTCGGAGCTGGAACTTCGCGTGGTGGCGCCGCTGGATCCCGATGCGCCCGATGTCGAACTGCGCGTGTTCGAAAGCATTCGGACGCCTTGAAGGGGGGGTGAATCAGCAACGTGCTTGATGCTGTGCTGCCTTGGCGCCAGAACCCCGTTGGGCCTTAGCATGTCTGCAAGTGCAGCTGACCCGCCCAGGCAATAGGGGTTGCTTCCGTACCCATGGCTGATACCCGCTACATCACCGCAAACCGTCTGACCGAGGAGTCGCAGGCGATCCAGAGGCGCGGGCGCAACCTGGCGCTGCTCCTGGGCTTGCCGGTGGCGCTCGGGGCGTTCTTCGTGCATCCGCTGGTGGGGCTGGTGACACTGGCGGGGCCTGATGCCTCGAGCGTTCGCGCCACACCCGCCGGGCGCACGTGGAGGGTCTGCGGGAGCGCCACTTGGCGCCGGCGGCACCCGTTTGTCCGAAATGTTGCAGTGCGATGGTGAAACGAAAAGCGCGCCAAGGTGCCAGCGCCGGCCAGGAGTTCTGGGGCTGCTCGCAATATCCCGCGTGCCGCGGGACCAGGGCCCTGCAATAGGGCCGACGCGTCAAGGTGCGCGGTTGATCGCGGGCGGGTGGGGGCGCCCGTCTGTGGGCTATCCTCCAGTTAAGAGAACCGGTCACGGCCGGCATGCCACGCGTCGGTGTCGTAGGCAGAGGGCTCTGTTGGATTCCGGTTCGCCCACTTTGTTGGGCAGGGTGTATCGGGCGCGTCGCCGTTGCAGCCCTGCGTGCTGAGCGACGTCGTTCTGTCGCGGGGAAGGGATCTCTGGGGCGCAGGGAGGGGATGCGAGATGGATCTGAAGATACGTGCGGCAGAGATCGGGGATGCGCGGCGACTGGCGGAGCTCATGGACTTCGCAGGCGAGGGGATTCCGATGTATCTGTGGCGGGAGTCCGCCGGGCCGGAGGGGGATCCCCTGGAATTCGGGGCGCACGCCGTAAGGGGTACGGAGGGCGGTTTCAGTTACGTGAATGCCCATGTGGCCGAGACCGGGGACGAGGTCGTCGGGATGCTGCTCGGGTACCGCCTGCCCGATCCGCATGACGTCGAGCCGTTGAGCGAGGCCCCGGCCGTGGTGGAGTTATGGTCAAGTCTGGTGTATGAATAGTCTCAGTCTGATCGTGGCGGAAGAGAACCGGGATGCACGGCGCTTTTACGAGCGGCTCGGTTATGCCGACGTGGCGCGCAGGCCGCTGTTGCCCTGGCCCGGTTGTCGGCATTCCGGCGACTGGGTCCTGATGACGAAGCCGGTCCCGGGGCTCCCCGGGGCCTGAAACCCGGAACAACGAGTGGTTGGTGGCGCAGCTCACGGCGGGTTACCGCCGCCTGGCGGTCGCGCTTGACACCGGGCTATACGGCACCACGGGTACAGCCCACGTTAACCGTGTAGGGTGCGTAAAACCGGGGCTTCACAAACCGCCCGTCAGTACCCTCGGCCTGAATGGGAACAAGCTGTCGGGGGAACAGCTAACAGGATTCGCGGATAAAGGAAGGTATTGGCCTTCGGCTGCTTGCTCGGCTGGAAAGGCCGGGCGGATGGAGATGGTGTCACGGAGGATGATTGAAGATGGAAGACTCGGACGAGATTGTCGTTTTCCGGGAGACCCGTTGGGTGCCCGCGAGCCTAGTGGCCATCCTGGTTGTTCCGGCCGTGTCGTTGATCGACCTCGCCCACAAGGCCGCGCCGGCGGGGTGGGTCATGTTCGGTCCGCTGGCGCTCGGTCTTCTGGTGTGGGTGCCTCCCCTTGTTCGTGTCCTGCGCAATCCTCGCCGGACCCTGAAACTAGAACCGCGCGGGGTCTCATTCGACCGCATGTCCCGTTTTGGCACCACGTTTGTGCCATGGTCGGAGGTCGAGGAAGTCGGAAGCCTTACCGTGAAGCAGACGGGCACGGTGATCGTCTTTCTATATCTGCGCCCCGGAGAGTTTTGTTCTTCCCTTCGTTTTCGCGGGTTCCTGCGGCGGCCCGGGCGCGTCGAGTGCCCGTTAGAAATGTTCAGTCCGTGGGACCAGGACCGCATCGTGGAGGCCTGCTGGGCATTCCACGAACGCTACGGCGAGGACAGCAGGGAGCCGCCTCGGCCTGCTTCATGGCATGACGGGGTCGGGCCAGGGTAACCCACGGAAACTCCTCAGGAGATAGCGCGGGGCATGGCACGGGTGAATCGCCATCATTTCTCGGAGCACGTCCGGCATGTCACGCATCGATTTCACTGGAAGGGTCCCTGCTGAAGCTCCGTCGGGATCGGAAGCAGTGCCGTTGCCGGGTGTATCAGGCGTTGTGCTTATTCTGCGAATTCAGGCTGCATTATGACGGGGAGACCCATCCGGAACCTTGAGTAGACGCTGTTTTGGAGTAGATGCTAGGCATCCATGGCTGATACCCGCTACATCACCGCAAACCGTCTGACCGAGGAGTCGCAGGCGATCCAGAGACGCGGGCGCAACCTGGTGCTGCTGCTGGGGTTGCCGGTGGCGCTCGGGGCGTTCTTCGTGCATCCGCTGGTGGGGCTGGTGACGCTGGCGGGGGTGGTCGCGCTGGTGGGCCTGGTGGGCGGCAGCGCGGTCATCGAGGCGGGCGCGCGCGGCGAGGATGCGGCGCTGGAATATCTGGCGGAGCTGCCCGACTCGTTCACGGTCTTCAACCAGGTGGACCTGCCGGACGAGCGTTCGCGCACGGGCGTGACCGAGGCGGATCTGGTGGTGGCGGGGCCGGAGGCGCTGTTCGTGATCGAGGTGAAACACAACAGCGGGGCCATCGACTGCGACGAGCAGGCCTCGCAGTGGACGGTGAGCAAGACCGGGCGGCGCGGCAGCCGCTACACCAAGCAGATGCGCAACCCGGTGCGGCAGGTGAAGAAACAGGTGTGGCTGCTGAGCGAGTACCTCAAGGGCCGCAGGGCCAGGCGCTGGATCCAGCCGATCGTGCTGTTCACGCATCCGGAGGTGTCGCTGGGGCGTTCGGACGGCCTGTCGGTACCGGTACTGACGGGGCCGGAGCTGGTGGAGTACATCCGCCGCTTCCGCCCGGAGCGCCCGCGCCCGGTGAAGGAGAACACGGTCCGGGCCATCGCAGCGCTGAAGGGCTGAACCCGGGCGGGACCGGGGGCCGGGCAGGGCCGGCCGGTCCCGCGCAAGGGGTTACTCCTCGGCCGGCTCGCCGGTGATGAGTTCCTGCATGAGCGGGCGGATCTTTTCTTCGGTGGGGCCGAACTTGTCGGGGCGTCCGCCGCCGCGCCGGGCGTCGTATTCGGCGGTGCCGATCAGCTGGTCCTCCGCGTACAGCCGGGCATCGAAGTAGGTGAGGTACATGGCCAGGTCCCAGGTCCAGTTGGCGGTAAATTCCAGGTGATGCTCGGCGTCGTCCGGCCGCGTACCCCGGTACTGCTCGGACTCGATGCCCATGTCCTCGAACATGCCCACCAGCGAGTCGTTCAGCTCCTCCATATGCACGTCCGGGTTGTGCTCCACGTAGACCATTTCGATGGCCTGACGCTCCGGCACGGGTTCGACTTCCTGCGAGATCGCGCAGCCGGAGGCGAACAGGACGGCAAGGATGGCGGCGGGCAGTCGAAGCATGGCGTGGTTTTCCACTGTTGAAAAAGCGTGAAGGCTATCACGCCGGGAAAGTCGGGCCGCCATGGCGTGCCCCTGGCCTCAGCGAGCGACAGGTACGCGGTCCCAGTACTGCATCGCCGAGAACTCGCCCTCGAGGCGGAACCCGTCGCTGGCACCCAGGTCGTCCAGCGGGGTGGCGATGCCCTCCACGTCCAGGTGGCCGTGGAACGTGCCGTCCGGGTCGGCGGTATCCAGCCGGACCTCTCCGCTCAGGCCCTGGCCGACGGTCAGGAAGGTGATGTCGCCGGGTTCGCTGACATCCCCCACCAGCAGGTGCGCGGCCAGCCGGCCTTCGGCCTCGGTGCTGCGCGGGTCGGCGATCTCGAGGGTACCGGTGTCATCGGGAACGCCCGCACCCACCCGGGTGAAGATCATGCAGGCGGTGGTTTCCAGATCCGGCAGGAAGGCCTCCACGACCAGGGCGAAGCCGTCGCCTCGCTGCGGATCTTCCTGGCCGCCCCAGGCCGCCTGTCCGAGCAGTGCACCCGAGTGGGCTCCTTCCAGGGCCCCGTCGAAGGTCGCCTGCTCGTCCAGCATCGCCGCCAGCTCGTCGCGCGGCATGTCAGAGGGCAGGGGGAGGCAGACATCCAGCATGTCGGCCAGCACGGGCGGGGTGCGGAGGTATTCGAAGGCGGCCGCGCCGGCGCGCGGGTACTCCTGCAGGGCGGCGTAATCCGGTGCGTCGGCGTCGTCGCTGAATTCGGTCACCTCGATCCGGTAGGCGATGCCCGAGGCCTGGCCGGGTGACTGGTCTTCTTCCAGTGCCCAGTCCCGGGCCTCCATGGTTTCCAGGGTGTCGGCGGAGGTGTGGAAGCCCTGAAGCTGCAGGCCGACGGGCATGCCGAGCGGTTCCAGGGCCTCGCCGAAGGTGTGGAGGTAATGGGCCTCGAGGCCGTTCGGGACGTTGGGTCCGATGGCCATGCGGAACATGCCGGGGCTCAGCTGCAGCAGTGCCGACGAGAAGGGCACGTCCTCGTACACCCACACCGTGCCGTGGTTCACCGAGAACAGGGCTTCTTCATCGTCGCTGTCGAGGTTGGTCATCTCGGTGACCGCGGCCAGACGATAGCCCTGTGCCGTCTCCCCGGCGATCTCGCGCGTCTCGCCGGTTGCGGCCACGTGTACGCGATATTCTTCCACTCGCCGCTGGTTGTCGAACATGTCCTGGAACGTGTGCGGCGGCTCCACCTGTTCGCTCTCGAACGTCGGCAGCAGCACCCCCAGCTCCTGCTCCTTGCGATACAACTCGCCATCCAGGGCCGGTCCGGTGAACAGGTCCTCGCGCCCGCCGAGGCCGGAACGGTAGTCCTCGTCGGGATGGATGCGGGTGATCTCCGGGCCCTGGGTCACCGTCCAGCGGATCTCGTCGCCCTGGATGTCGGTCAGTACGCTGTAGCGGAAGTGATCGCCCCCGCCGTCCAGGGCGAGGGGTTCGAGCTGGATCGGCGATTCATCCGCCGAAGCCGTGAACGCGGGGATCGCCAGTGCGGGCAGGCCGAGGGCCAGCACCAGCGAACGGCTGCGGAAACGGGTCTTCGCGGGCATCGAACATCTCCTTGCTCGGGGCGGTCCTGTTGCATTCTCAACAGGCTCAATATGGCACCGTCCGCGGAGATGCACCCCCTCCAAACGAGGGGGATGCCGGTATCACTTGCCGGTATCAGTTGCTGAAGAGGGCCTCCAGCTCGTCCTCGCGGCTGCGCACCGCCTCCACATCCTGCTCGGGCACGTCGGGCGCGGCGTCGCGCAGGATCTCGCGCTGCTGCTCCAGAGCGTCGCGCATGGTCGCCTTCTGTTCCGCCGGCATGTCCGGATCGTCCTCGATGCGCTGCAGGCTTTCGTCCAGCTCGCGCTCCATTTCCGGGAGCCGACGCTCCATCTCCAGCGCATGCCGGGCGTTGAAGATCTGCGAGCCGATCTCGGTCAGTTCGTGGCTGCTGTCGAAGCCATGACGCGCGGCAATCTCCTCCACCTCCTGCTCCATGCGTGCAACCTCTTCGATGGCCTGGCGGACCTCCGCCATCGAGGCTTCGTCGTCCTGCGCGCCCATCGCCGGTTCCTGCACGTCGGGCTGCTGCGCGCTCCACTCGTTGAGTTCCTCGGTCGCCGCCAGCCAGCGGTCGATCGTGTCGCCGTCCAGCGCGTGCGCGGGTGCGGCCAGCAGCGGCAGGAACAGCGCGAGCATCAGCAACGGTTTCGTGAAGCCCTTCATGGCAAGTCCTCGGTTCGCGGGGTTCGGTTTTCGGAGTGTACGGCGCCATCGTCGCGCCATGCCAGCAGGTCCGTCATCGCGCGCAGGAGCCGCCACTGGCCGATGAGCCCGACGCCATGCGGGTCGATGTGGGAGAAGCCGTCGATCCGGTGCAGGTCGGTGTCGCCGATGGCACGGGCGAGGCGCGTGCTTTCGGTATGCGGGATCATCGTGTCGTCCCGGCCGTGGATCAGGAGGGCGCGGCCGGAAAGATGCGAGAGATCGTGCTCGGCGAGGGACCAGGACTCGATGGCTTCCCGCGCGCCGGCCGGCAGGTCATCCAGCAGCTGCGGTACCCGCTCGTGGTCATCGTTCAGGATCAGCGCCAGCAGGCTTCGGCCCTCCTCGCCGAGCGGGTCGCTCAGGTCGTCGATGGGGACCTCGGGGTCGGCGGCGCGCCGGCGGGCGATTTCGTCGAGTAGCGCGCGGTCCGCGCGGTCATCGAGCACATGCAGGTTGCCCCACAGGAAGAGCCACTTCGCCAGCGGGTCGGGCGTGCGCGTCTGCCACCGGTTCGAGCCGGGTTCCCGGTAGGCCCCGGTGGTGGCGAAGGTGACGACGTTCCCGGTGTCGTAGTAGCCGCCGATCCCGACCAGGAAGTCGATGGTTTCCTTTCCCTCCGGCTTGAGTGTAGCCAGCACGGCCAGGCCCACGCCGTAGGAGATGGCGGCGACCCCCACGTCCTGTTCGTCCGGTGCGCGCTCCACCTCCAGGCGGGCGAGCAGGGCGGCGGCGTCACTGATGGCCGCGGCATCCTCGCGGCGCACGCTGAGCGCTCTCGAGCCCTGCAGGTCGGGCACCAGCACCAGAAAGCGCGCCCGCGCCAGCGTATGGGCGAGCTGCACCAGCCGCGGGTCGTCCTTGCCCTGTGGCGTAAAGCCCGGTACCAGGACGATGCGCGCGCCCACCTCTTGTCGGGGATGGTACAGGTCGGCCGCGATGTCTCCTTCATCCGTCGTGAGCGCCAGCGTTTCGCGCGCGGGCTCGGGGGTGCGCTCCTTCAGCGCGCTCGGCCCCGCGCCGGCCTCGATGTCCTGGAGTACGCGCATGGCCTCCCAGCCCTGCACGGCGATCCAGCCGGCGAAGATCCCAAGGCCCAGCAACAGCAAAGCCGCGATGCGAAGCATGCTCTTCCCCCGTCATTCCGGACTTGCTGCCTCGGGAGTATGGGGCAATCCATGCGTTGCCGCCCGGGCGCGTCACCCACAGAGTCGGGACGCAGTCACAGTCCGCGGTCCCCCGCGTGGACAGGGCCGCGGACCCTTCTAGACTCCATGCAAGGCCTTGTGGTCTGGAAGCATGCCCCGCTGGACGGGAAGGAGGCAGATCATGCGCATCGCGAAGTCCGAAGTGCCCGAGGTGTTCAGCGCACCGGGGGCCGTCGCGCGTCAGGCCCTGGAGTTCGGCGACGCGTCCGGCTACTCGCAGATGACGGGGGAGTATTTCTCGCTGGATGCGGGCACCGACATCACTCCGTTGCTCCACGGTTTGAAGGAGGACCTCTGCCAGTCACCCCACTGGGGTTACATGATTCAGGGTCGCCTGATCATGACCTACCGGGATGGTAGCGAGGAGGCGGTAGCGGCCGGGGATCTCTTCTACTGGCCTCCCGGGCACACCCTCCGGGTGGAGGAGGACGCCGAGATCATCCTCTTCAGTCCGCAGCACGAGCACTGCGAGACGCTGAATCACCTGAAGCAGCAGCTCGAAAACTGACCTTTCCTCACCGGGGCAGCCCGTCGAAGGACCCCGGCGGGCCCCCCGGTGGTGGAAAGTGGCGAGCTCGTGGCCTTCTGCCTGTCTATCCTCGGGTTGAAGGCATGGATCCGCGTTTGCGTGACCCGGCCGCGGCGAGAGGGGCAGAACGATGACGATCAGCACTACATTGCAGGAATTTCTCGACGAGCGGGACGTGAATTATCAAGTCGTGGGGCATCCGCGTGCGGATTCCGCCAGCCGGACGGCCGAAGCCGCCCACGTACCCGGCGATGAACTGACCAAGGGTGTGCTGGTGGAGGATGCCGGCCATTACATGCTGGCGGTCCTGCCGGCCACGCGCCGGCTGCAGTTCGGCAAGCTGCACTACATGCTCGGGGAGCATGTGGGGCTGGCGACCGAAGAGGAGGTGCGGTCGGTGTTCCCGGACTGCGAACACGGGGCAGTGCCGGCGCTGGGTACCGCATGGGGGCTGGAGGTCCTCCTGGATGAATCGCTCGCGGCGCAGGACAGGATCTATGTGGAGGGGGGTGACCACGTCTCGCTGATTCGGCTGGACGGCCCGGCGTTTCGCAACCTGCTTGGTCATTGCCGCTACGGGGATTTCTCCCGGCATATCTGAGCCCGGCCGCGCTGCAGTCGGGCAGGCCGCCTACGGGCTTGTCTGCGCGGGTGGATCGAGCCGGGTCTCGAGTGCCTCGCGCAGCTTTTCGGCGCTGGGCTGCGCCTTTTCCACGATCTCCTCGACCCGGTTGAAGTCGAGCAGGCGGATGCCCGCGCTGCCGGCCTCGAGGAAGAGATCGGGCGGGTCGTGTTCGCGCATGTGGCGGATCTGCGAGCGCTGCATGATGCTGAAGGTGGTGAACAGCAGATCGGTCAGGCCCGGTGGATCGTTGGGGGTCTGTTTGCGGCTGGCGGAGACGTCGACGGCAATGACGAAGTCGTGCTCGTCCTGCAGCAGGTTCCAGGGGAGTGGGTTGGACGTGCCGCCATCGATCAGCAGCTGGTCGTCGTTATGCGGTACCGGTTCGAACAGGCCGGGGACGGCCATGCTCGCCTCGATCGCGGTGAACAGTTCGCTCTCGTGGAGGACCACCGGTTCGCCGCTCCAGTAGTCGGTGGCTACCACCGACAGGGGGATGCGCAGATCGTCAAAAGTCCGGGCATCGGTGTGTTTGGCGAGGAATTCGAGGAATTCGCTTGAGTCGAGCACGGCGTTGCGCCCGAGGCGCAGCGGGATCAGCTCGGTGAGTTGCACATCGGACTCGACCAGCCCGGAAAGGGCATCGATGCGCGAGCCACCGAAGTCGTCGAAGACGTCCAGGATCTCCTCGGCGCTGAGGCCGGCCGCGTACAGCCCGCCAATCACCGCCCCGATGCTGGTGCCGCTGATGTGGTCGGGTTCGATCCCGAGGTCGTCGAAGACCTGCAGGATGGCGATATGGGCCAGCCCCCCGGCGCCACCGGAGCCGAGAGCGAGACCGATGCTCGGCCGCTCGGACTGCTTCTCCGCGCCCTGCAGGGCCGGTGCGGCGAGCAGCGTGGCAATCGTCAGGGCGGCGATAAACAGGCGGCTCGTCATTGGCGGCTCCGGTGGTTCGGGCAGCTCCGCTCAGTAGTGCTCGATGAACAGATCGATGGCGGGGCTCAGCGCCCCGTGCCAGCGCGAGGCGAGTTCATCCGTCCATTTGGGATCGGTCTCGCTGGCGGTCCGGACCATGCAGTTCAGCCACAGACCGTACAGCGCCGGCTCGATCGGGACGGACCCGCGGCGACTGTGCACCTGGGCCATGCGCTCGAGGGTCGAGCGCATGAATGTCTCCCCCTCAGCATAACTCAGAGCAGCGGAGATGGCTTGCCCCAGCGCCCGCTTCTGCCGGGTCCAGTCCGTGTTGGCAAAGACTTCGGCCACCCGGGGGTCGGCCTGAAGGAACCGTTCGTAGAAACGCTCGGCGAAATCCCCTTCGCGGCGACAACGCCCGTAACTCTGTTGAACGTCCGAATAGCTCACCGTGTTCACTGCCTCCGTGTTGGAAAAAGCGCAGTAACCTACGGTAAGGCGCGTCTTCGAAAAACCGCCTGCGGAGGAAAGTTTGACGCGATTCGCATTGCTTCATGTTCAAGGTTGCGCTCACGCCGTTGCGTCGCCGCTCAGAAGCGGGTGGGTGCGGTGCCCGGGGCGGCGGTCTTCGGCGTCCTGGCGGGCCAGGCGGCGAAAATGCGGCACGAAGGTCTGTAGCGCGGCGAGACCGTCCCTCGTGAGGCAATAACCATCGGGGGTGACCCGGATCCAGCCGCGTCCGATCGCCCCGGCCAGGGCTTCGTGCTGGCTCCCCGGCTCGCCGCGTTTGGCCCAGGCATGGACCACCGGCGCCGGCAAAATATGCCCGGGTGCATCGGCGGGATCGCCCAGCCAGTGGTGCAGGGCGGTGAGCCGGGCTACCGCCGAGGTTGCGGCGATGATCTTCTGTTCGGTGGTGGTGTTCATGGCGAATCTCCCGAATGTGCATGCGTGTACTTCGGAAGATAGCGAAGCGGTGGGGCCTTTCCATCAGCCGAATGTCTGAGTTCGCCGTGTGCCGCCCGGAAGTGCGGCCTCTTCACGGTCCGGACGCTCGCAACCGAAAACGCCCCGACCTCCGGGAGAGGACGGGGCGCCGAGCACACAGGGGGATGGGTGCTCACCTGTGACGTTAGGCCTTCCCCTCGGGTGCGGCAATCGACGCAGGTCACACACTTGCCGGTCTTGAATGCATTGCGTGCCGGAACGTGAGAAGCCGCACCCTTGCAATGTGACGCGTGCCGCCATTGATGCACCTGCCACCCCGTGCCCGGGGGCGAGGTGAGGTCCGGGTCGCAATCCGTCGGGCTCCCGTATGCCGTTTCCGGGCTATGTTGTTCACAGATCCATGTGGCCTGTCCGGCGGGTCGGACGGGTGTGGCGTGGCGGGCGGATGGCAGAGCGATACGGCAATGATCGGTAGCGGTGGATGCGGCAGGTGGCCCGGGGTTGGGTTGTTGGTGTGGCTTTTGTGGGGGGTTCCGCTCGGGGCAGCGGAACCCCCGCAGCTGGTGCCGTCGGAAACGGTCAGGCCGGTCGAGGTGGAGACGCTCCAGGGGGATTTGTCCACATTCCGTGAACGCCTGCCCGAATGGCTGGAAGGGGTGGATACGGCAGAGGTGGAGGCATGGCTGGAGGCCAGCACGCTGGACGAACTGCAGGCGCATGCGGCCGAGGGCGATCTCCCGGAAAGCGAGCGCGCCCTGTGGGAAGAGGCCCGCGTAAACGAACAGGCGGGGGTCGAGCGGATTCGGGGTGCGTTGGAGCGGGCGGAGGCCGTGTTTGATCTTTCCGAGCGCATGACCCGTCTGGAACAGCGACTGGACGGGATCGGCGAGTTTCCGCCGGGGATGGGTCAGGAAATCTCGATCCGGCGGATCGAAGAGGCGCTGGCCGAGGTGGGCCGGGATCGCGAGCGGCTGGCGGTGGAACTCGATGAGGAGCGCACCCGCTTTGCGCAGATGGATGAACAAAGAGAGCTCCAGGCGGAGACCCTGGAGCTTCTGCGCCGGGAACGCCGCGACCTGGACGGCGCACCGGGACCTCTGGCCGACGGGGATGTGTGGACCGCGGCGCACGATGCCGTTCGGGCGGCCCGCGAACGCCGGGCGGATGCGAGGCTGCTGGCCGCGGAGCTGGATGCGGACACTCTGCCGCTGCGCAGGCAGATGCTGGGCCTTCGGATTCGCGGGATGGAACTGGAAAAGCGCTGGTTCAGGGTGCTGCAGAGTCGGCTGGAGGCTCGCCTGGCCGAACTGTCCAGCGAGGAGTTGCAGGAACTGCGCAGCGAGCTCGGGATCCTGAAGGAGCGCGAGCCGGATGTGCAGCGACTTCATGAGAACGAGATCGAAGAGCTGCATGGGATTTTTGATCGCATCGCCGGGGCTCAGGCCCGCATTCGGAGCTTGCGGCTGGAACGGGAGCGTCTGGTCCGGGTCGAGCAGGAACTGGAGCAGTCGCTGTCGCACGTGCGCGAGCGTCTGGAGGTCAGCGGGCTGACCGAGGCGCTGGGCGGGGTGTTCCTTGAGGAACAGCGGCGCCTGCAGGATCTGGAGCAGGCGGGGCTGCAGCTGCGTGACCTGGAACGGGAGCTGGCGCAGTCGCAGCTGCGCACGATCAGTCTGCGCGAGCGTCTGGCCGCGGTACCGGCGGATGCGGTGGCGGAGTGGGAGCCGCCGGCGTGTGCCATGCTGCGCGCGTTGCGCCGCCAGGCTCTGACCGTGGCGTTGCAAACCGAAGAGGCGCGGACCCGGCAGCTGCGCTTGGTCGATTTGCGTCTGCGTGCCGTAGTGGCCCTTTCCGAAGAACTCGACCGGACCCTGAGCGAAGCCCTGTTGTGGTGGCCAAGCCACTCCCCGGTCGGATTCGCCTGGTTGGAGCGGATGCCAGAGGCCACCCTGACGCTGCTGGATCCCGGTTCGTGGTCGGATTTGCGCGAGAGCTTCCTCAAGGCGACGCTGCACCGGCCCGTTCCGTTCGGGGGCATTCTGGTGGTCGCGGGTTTGCTGTATCTCGCGGGTCGGGGTGTCCACGGTCGTCTGGCGCGCCTGGCGGAAGCGACGCGACATCGCTACACGGATCGGATCGGCGTAACTTTCAGTGCGATGGGCTGGAGCCTGTTACGCGCGTTGCCACTCCCGGCTGTGATGGTGTTCGTCGGGATTCAGCTGCGAGCGGTTCCGGAGCCCGGTTTCGGGGTCGAAGTCCTGTCCCTGGCCCTCAACATCCTCGCGGTGAAGTGGCTGGCCGGGCATCTGGTGTTGCTCTTTATCTCGCGCAACGGCGTTGGTACAGCACATTTCGGCTGGTCCCGATCCCTGGTGGACCGTCTTTACCGGCATCTTCCCTGGTTTTTGCCGCTGCAGACCCTCTTGCTGATGTCGGTCGCGCTTACCTTCGGCCACCCCAGCGACGTGGTGTTCGATCATTACGGGCGCCTGGCGCTGCTGGCTGTAGTGGCCAACTTTGGCGTCCTGGCCTGGGTGCTGGTGCCGTCGCCGGGGGCGGCGGACGAGAGCCTGCCGGGCCAACGCCGTCGCGTGTTGCTGCGCGGGCTTGCGGTCGTACTGGTAACGGGACTGGCGGGGCTTGCGCTGGCCGGTTATCTCTACACTGTGGCCGAGCTGCTGCGACATCTGATCGGGACCGTGCTGGTGCTGATTGTGGTCGGGCTTGGCTACAGCCTGGCGGCCCGCTGGCTGGTGCTGGGCGAGACGCGTCTGGTGCTGCTGCGGCGGCGGGAGCAGCGCGAGCAGGAATCCTCAACCCAGGGTCTGAGCGCGGGCGATTCCGGTCTCGATCTGCCCGAACCACGCCTGAGTATGGAGGATGTCAACCTGCAGAGCCGCAAGCTGCTCCGGGTGGCGGCCCTGGGTGCCACGGTGCTGGGGCTTTTGTGGGTATGGTCGGACATCCTGCCGGCTCTGGCCTGGATGGACGGCGTCACCCTGTGGTCGCGCACCATCGAAATCGGAGAAAACGAGATCGTGACCACCGTATCGCTGCAGGAGCTGCTGCTGGCGGTCTTGCTGGGGGTGCTGTTCGTGCTCGGCGCCCGCAATCTGCCCGGCCTGGTCGAGATCCTGCTGGCGCGCAGTACGCAGATGGATGCGCCGGGCCGTTACACCCTCACCATGCTGCTTCGCTACCTGGTGGCCGTGGTAGCGGTGATCGTGGTTTTCTCTTTGCTGGGCCTGCGCTGGGGCGAGATCCAGTGGCTGGTGGCCGCTTTGACGGTCGGACTGGGCTTTGGCCTGCAGGAAGTGGTAGCCAATTTCGTCGCCGGTCTGATCGTGCTGGTGGAGCGTCCGGTTCGGGTCGGTGACACCATCACCATCGGTGAGTACAGCGGGACGGTATCCAGGATTCGGGCGCGTGCTACGACCATTGTGGACTGGGACAACCGGGAGATCGTGGTGCCCAACAAAACTTTCATCAGCGAGCGTCTGATCAACTGGACCTTGAGCGACACCACCACACGGCTGGTGATCCCGGTGGGTGTGAGCCATGCGGCAGATGTCGACCTGGTGCGCGAGATTCTGATGGATGTGGCACGCGACGATCCGCATGTGCTGGATCATCCGGTGCCCGAGGTATTCTTTCTGCGGTTCGGTGAAAGTGCCCTGAATTTCGAATTGCGCGTCTACGTATGCCAGATGGCCGATCGTCTGGTCACCCTGAGCGGAATCCATACCGAGATCCTCAAGCGATTCCGGGAGCGGGGCATTGAGATCGCCTACGCGCAGATGGATGTCCATTTGCGCGACGATCCCCGGGGCATGGCGGCCGCTGATCCGGCGTTGTGTGCGGACCACATGGTCGTTACGGCCCCGCCCGGAAGGACGGGAGAATGACTTCACCGATCGAGCCCGGCATCGTCACCGTCAGGGTCATGGGCATGCCCTTTGGGTCGAGGGGGCGCGCGGGCAACTTGCGAGGGGCTGTTACACTTACGTCCCTTGTTTTCCCGCATCATCGACCGATGAAAGGATAGTGAATGCCCAATGCCTCACCGAACCCGCTGAAATCCCTTACGAACGAAAAACTGGCCGGGCTGAGTACCCTGCTCGTTGTGCTGGCGGCGTTTTCATGGGGGTTATCCGGCGGGATCGGCGGCATTCTGACGGGGCAGGGCTGGGATCCCGTGGTGGTGTCGTTCTATCGCGGGGCGATCGGGTTGCTGTTCGTGCTCGCCTGGCTGGCGTTGCGTCCGCAGGGCAGCGGACTGGCGAGCGGTCGCATGTGGTTCTGGTCGGCGGTGGCCGGCCTGGGCGTGGCCGGCAACTTCACCTTCTATTTCCTGAGTATCGCGGAAGGCAGCGTGGCCGTGGCCGCGACGCTGATGTACTGCGCGCCGGTGTTCGTGTACCTGGTTTCGTTTGCGCTGGGGCTTGAGCGGCCCACGCTGTTCAAGTGGGTGGCGATCGTCATGGTCCTGCTGGGCGTGGTGCTGCTGACCGGGATCTACGACATCGGCGCCGGGGACGTGACCCTGATCGCCGCGGGTGCCGGTCTGGCCTCCGGCCTTTCGTACGCGGTGTTCATCTTCGGTTTCAAGTTTGCCGCGCCCCATGGCAGCCCGCAGGCGATCCTGGTGATCGCGTTCGCGGTCCTGGTCCTCATCCTTTTCTCGCTGGGTGATCCGGGGCAGATGGTGGACGTGCTGAGCACCTCGAGCTGGCCGTTGTTCCTGATCCTCGGCGTGCTGGGCGCCGGCCTGTCGTTCATCTTCTACATCGTCGGTCTGAACTACACGGCGCCGGCGGTGGCCTCCATCGTGGCCATGGTCGAGCCGGTGACCGCGTCGCTGTTCGGTGTGGTGTTCCTGGATGAATCCCTGGCGGCGGTCCAGCTCTTCGGCATGGCGCTGATCCTGCTGACCGTGACGGGTCTGAGCCTCCATTCGAGTCTGCAGGCGAAAGCCGTTCCGCCGCAGCCGCGCAGCGACTGAAACCGCGCAGGATCGCGGGGCAGCTTGGCTGCGGCCCGCATGTGGTGACGGCCGGCCATCAGTGAGAAGATCGCCGTCACGACCGTCGCCGGAGGGGGCAAGCGTGAAGATCATGGTCAGTGAACTCGAGGGCCGGCCCGCGGGCCTGCAGCCTGTCGAGGTGGTGGAGCGCAAGGGACTGGGGCATCCGGACACGCTGTGTGATGCGCTGGCGGAGGAGGTGAGTCTGGCGCTGTCGCGGGAATACCGCGAGCGCTTCGGCTTCGTGCTGCACCACAACGTGGACAAGGTGCTGCTGCGCGGCGGCGCCGCCCGCCCGGCCTTCGGCGGGGGCGAGGTGGACGAGCCGATCGAGCTGTACATTGCCGGGCGGGCCACCCGCGAGTATCGCGGCGCGACCGTGGCGGTGGACGAGTTGGCGGTGGAGGCCTGCCGTGCATGGCTGGCTGCCCACATGCCGGCGCTGGATGTCGAGCGCCACGTGCGGGTGCACTCGCTGATCCGTCCCGGATCGCAGGATCTGGTGGAGCTGTTCGAGCGCCAGCGTCGGGATGGCGTGCCGCAGCTGGCGAACGATACCTCGCTGGGGGTGGGTTATGCGCCCCTGAGCCCGCTGGAGCGGGCGGTGTTCGCGGCGGACATGAGCCTGTGGTCGGAGGCGCCGCCGGCGCGTGGTCAGGACGTCAAGGTGATGGGGGTGCGCAGCGGCGAGGACGTATCCCTGACGGTGGCCTGCGCCTTCATCGGGGCGCCGCTGGAAGACGCGGACGCCTATCTGGCCGCGCGTTCGGATGCGACCGGGCAGGTGCGGCGCGTGGCCACCGAGGCCCTGGGCCGCGAGCCGGACGTGTCGGTTAACACCGCCGACGATCCCGACGCGGACAGCGTGTATCTGACGGTCACCGGCACCTCGGCCGAGGCCGGTGACGACGGCCAGACCGGGCGCGGCAATCGGGCCAACGGGCTGATCACCCCGTCGCGTCCGATGACCATCGAATCCTTCGCCGGCAAGAACCCGATTACCCACGTCGGCAAGCTGTACAACGTGACGGCCACCCATATCGCCGAGGCGATCGTGGCGGAGATCGACGAAGTGTCGGATGCGCAGGTGGTGCTGGTCAGCCAGATCGGCATGCCGGTGGACCAGCCGCAGATCGCCGATATCCGCCTGCGAGCGGAATCCGCGGAACAGGCCGCGGCCCTGGCGCCCCGCGCCGAGGCCATCGCGCGCCACCATCTCGCACGGGTCGGTTCCCTGTGGGAAGGCCTGCTCTCGCAGAACCTCGCCACCCACAGCCTGTAGCTGCGACTAGTTCGTCTGATTCGTCGGCAGGCATTCGGGCAGGGAGGCCTCCAGTGAACGCGGCGTGATGCCGAGGTCGGCGAAGGTCGCGCAGGTGCTGTCGGTAACCGTGTCCTGCTGCATGAGGTAGATCTGGTCCCGGGTCAGGGGTGCGCGGGGCAGCCATGAGGTCAGCCCGGCGGCGAGGTGCCAGAGGAAAAACGGTACCGGCACGAACACCCGCGGCTGTCCCAGGTGCTCCAGCACCTGGTTCACGATCTGGCGGTAAGTCAGGATGTCCGGACCGCCGAGCTCGAACACCCGGTGTCCGGCCGGCGGTTCGTTGAACAGGGTGGCCACGGCCTGCGCGACATCCGCCACGTGCACCGGTTGCAGGCGGGTGTCGCCGCGGCCGAACAGCGGCACCATCGGCAGCCGCGCGAGGGTCGCGAGGTTGCGCAGGAACGCATCGCCCGGGCCGAACAGCACGCTGGGCCGCACCATCAGGGCGTCGCGGAACTCGGTGGTCACCGCGGCCTCGCCTTCGCCCCGCGCTCGGATGTATGCCGAACGCGAGGCGGGATCGGCGCCGATGCCGGAGATGTGCACCAGGTGTTCCAGGCCGGCCTCGCTCGCCGCCCGGGCGAGCCGGGCGGCCCCCTCCACGTGGATGGTGGTGAAGCGCAGGTCGCGCTGCTCCACGTACAGGCTGACGGCATTCACCGCACCACGCGAACCCGCCACGGCCCTGGCCACGTCGTCATCGTTGCGGATGTCGGCGCTGCAGTGTTCCACCCGGTCATGCCGTTGCAGGTCGGCCGGTAGTGCGGGGCGGCGGGAGGCGATGCGCACGGCGTGCCCGGCATCGAGCAGCTGGTACACGATCATGCGGCCGAGAAAGCCGGTGCCGCCAAATACCGTGACCTGATCCGGGTCCATCGGGAGCCTCCTTCTGCTGGGCTTCGTGTGTATGAGAACGTGGAGCTGTACGACGGCGCGGGCAAACGGGGATACGCATGCCGGGACATCTATCGCACGTGGCGGGTTTTGATGATGCGCCGTTCGCGCGGACGTATCGTGGCGACGTGCTGGTGGTGGGCGCGGTGTTCGCCGGCACGCGGCTGGACGGCGTAGTGTCGAGCCGGGTGCGGCGCGACGGCGCCAATGCAACCAAACGTCTGGCCGCATGCGTGCTGGACAGCCCGTTCGCCCCGCAGCTGCACGCGATCCTGCTGCAGGGGATCGCCTTTGCCGGCTTCAACGTGGTGGACCTGCAGGCCCTGCACGAACGGACCGGCCTGCCCGTGATGGTCGTGGCACGCCGGCAACCCGACATGGAGGCCGTTCGACGGGCGTTGCTCGACCATGTCCCCGGAGGGGCCCGCAAGTGGCGGCTGATCGAGGCCGCCGGCGCGATGGAACCGCTGGCGGGGGTCCATGTCCAGCGCTGCGGGATCGAACCCGAAGCGGCGCGGCAGCTGCTGGAGGACCAGCGCGTCCACAGCCACCTGCCGGAGGCGCTGCGCGTCGCGCACATGATCGCCGGCGGGGTGACCGACGGGGCGAGCCGCCACCGTCCGTGAGCCTCTTGAGCCTTAAAGGCTTGCCGCCGACTACAGGCCGATCAGCTGGGCGTGCACGCCGCTGGCGGTGACCGTGTCGAGCAGGCGATGGCTGTTGATCCGCTCCGGGTCGTATTCGACCACGACCAGGTGCGGCTTCTCCTCGTGGCTGGATGCCGCCATCACGCCGCTCATCCCGCGCAGCTCGTCCTGGATGCGTTCGCGGGCCTCGGCGTCGATGGTCTCGTCGATGTGAATGGTTACATCGGCCATGTTGTTGCTCATGATGGCCTCCCGGGTTCGCCCCTCTGGCAAGTTCTTCCTTCGAAGATAGACGTTCGCACCGGATGCTGGGGTTCGGTCGCGCGGCCGGGGCCTTCGGGGGTCAGGCATCCGCCTCCGCGCGGTGGCGGCGGTACAGGCGCAGGGCCGCGAGCCCGACCAGCAGCGAGGCGGCTCCGCCGATGATGAATACGTGCGCGGGACTGACCCCGGCCGGGCCGGTGAGCCCCCAGAACAGCACCGGTGCCAGCAGCATCGCCCCGAACGACAGGAAGTTGCTCGCGGCGATGAAACGCCCGCGCCGTTCCTCCGGGCTGTGGCCCTGCAGGTAGGCGGTGATCGGCACGATGAAGAAGCCGGAGGCAACGCCGAGCAGGGCCATCAGCACCAGGGTGGCCGGGTAGCTGTCGGTCGTGAAAAACAGCAACGCGCTGATCAGGGCGGCCGCGATCATGCCGGCCGGGGCGTGGTGCATGGCGATGCTGCCGCGCGACAGATAGCCGGCGAGGATGCTGCCGGTGCCGATGCCCAGGGCCAGGGTGGTCAGGATGATGCCGGTGGCCAGCTCGCCCAGGCCCAGGTGCAGCTCGGCGAACAGCGGGACGTTCAGCTGATACAGCGTGCCCAGCGCCCAGAACCACGCGATACCGAGGACCACCAGGAACAGCACCCGCTGCGGCCGGATCTCGGCGATCGACTGCACCACGGTGGCGAACGGGTTCAGCCGGAACGGCGCCGGGTTGTTGATCGCGCGGGTGGGGGTGACGAAGAAGCTGGTGATCAGGCCGGTGAGCGACAGCGCCACGATCACCACCGCCGGGATCCACAGCGCCTCGCCGGCGAACTCCATCACGAAGCCGGCCAGCGCGGTGCCGAGGATGATCGCCAGGAAGGTCCACAGCTGGATGTGCCCGTTCGCGCGGGACAGCTGCGCGTAGCGCACGATCTCCGGGAGGATGCCGAACTTCACCGGGCTGAAGAAGGTGCTCTGCAGGCCCATCAGGAACACCGTTACCAGCAGACCGGGGAAGTAATCGATGATCAGCATGAGCGCGGCGGTCAGCAGCACCACGGCCTCGGCCGAGCGGGTGGCGACGATCACCGCCTTCTTGCTGTAGCGGTCGGCGATGTAGCCGGCCCACGGCGAGAACAGCACGAACGGCAGCAGGAACACGAACCCGACCAGGCTGTAGTAGAACGTGCCTTCGCCCTCGGCAACGAACTCGCGCAGGGCGATGAAGATGACGACCAGGCGGAAGAAGTTGTCGTTGAGGGCGTTGATGAAGACCGTCGCCATGTGGGCGACGAAGCCCGGCCTGCGGACGTCGGAAGTGTCGGTCATGTTGGCACCACCGGAGGTATCGCGCACGAGTACCGCTCAGGTTGCGGTCTCCGGCGGCCTGCCGGCAAGCTCGAATTACCTCTCCACCATACCCGAGGAATCGTCATGAGCCGTTTCGAAGAACGCATCACCCGTCTGGAACAGACCCTGCCGCACGTGGAGCCGGCGGAGCTGGCGCGCTGGCGGGAGGCCGGCGAACCGCTGCTGCTGGTGGACGTGCGCCAGCCGGAAGAGGCGCAGGGAGCGTCCATTGAGGGGGCCGTGAATATCCCCCGGCCCAAGCTGGAGGCCAGCATCGAGTCCCATCTGGAGGATCCGGCGCAGCCCGTGGTGGTGTTCTGTGGCGGGCGCGGGCGCTCCCATCTGGTGGCCGAGAGCCTGCGCGCGATGGACATCGACGCCCGCGTGCTGCGCGGCGGATCGGCAGCCTGGCAGGAATACTGCGCGGAGTCCGGTTCCAGTCCGCACCCGGGGTAGTCCTCCGTATGAGCAATGTGGTGACAGAAACGACATGAAAACCGTGGGAAGGACTGCCCATAAAGGCAGCCCTCCCGGTCCCCGGACCAGATGTTCTAGAAGTCGTACCGGACCCCGGCGTGGAGGAAGCGGCCGGGATCCGCCGCCAGCGAACTTTCATTGTCGGCATCGAACAGGTTGTCGATCCCGCCGCGCAGGCTGACGTCCTCCCAGGCCGCCGGCGCGTACTCCACGTTCAGACTGGTCAGGGTGAACGAGCGATCCCATTCGTCCCCGGCCACGCGTACCTCATCCACGTAGCGGCTGCGCAGCTGCAGGCGCAATCTTCCGTGGGCGTCCACAGCGCGCTCGCCACCATGGTGAGTTCCGGCGTGTCGGTCAGGGTCTCGCCGCTGTCCCGATCGATCGCATCCATCCAGGTGCCCCCCCCCCCCCCAAGCGCAGCTCCACCTGAGACTTGAAGTCCGCCCAGGCGCAGGTCGCCGGCGATGCCGATTCGCCCGGTGATACCGCTCCCCACGGTTCTCCGTTGTCCTCCGGGCCGGTCTCCGGGCTTGCGGGCTGGAGCCGTTGGCTCCGGGGCAGACCACCTTCCCGCGAAGTACGCCCTGAACGGACGCGTTCTTCGCAGTGGTTCGCGAGGGTCTGCCGTGACCCGCCTACCGTTGCGGGGGCAGCGCCGGACTTGTGCGCAGGTCGAGGCCGGGCACGCACCGGACTTCCCGTTTCACTCGTCGTCGGGATGGCGACGAAGCACCCGGGGGAGACGGAATATTAGTGATGGCTAATGTGTGGTGTCAAACCAACAGTGTCCGGGTGACCCACGGTCGTGGCGGCCAGTGCCTGGCATGTGGTTTGCTTCGGGATCCGATCGGACGGATTTAAAAAAGGGCCGCCGGGTCGGTGCGGGGGGCACCGAGAGCCGACGGCAAAATCCAGAAGAGATGGAGGAGAGAAGGGGCCAGGGGCCCCTGCATGGCGAACCGACGCTGAGCTGCCGTCGACTCGACAATGGGAATTATACACGGCCGCAAATTGGAATCAATCCATATTCGAAAATTTTTTGGAGATAATTTTCCCCTTTTGACAGTGACTTGCGAGCGTTCGGGTGTCACAGGTGGCATTTTCATTTATTAGTGACTGCCAATATTCGCAGTTTGAGTGGTCAGCTGATCGGCGGCATCGGCATGTGGCCGCGTCATGGCGGGAAATACGAGTTGGCAGGGAGATTGCTTCTTCCGGGCAGGATCATCAGCAAGAGGCCGACAGACCATGACGATGCACCTGAGAATGATCGATTGCGGCGGTCACCTGGACGCCGAAGCCCGCAAGCAGCACGAGCGTGAGCAGGTGGTCTTTCAGCGCCTGCTGGAGTCCCACGACGCAATCCGGAGGGAGCTGGAGTTCATCGAGGGTGGTACCCGGACGGTGACGACGGCAACGGATCCGGAACTCGCCGCGCTGCTGCGGGTGCACGTGCCGGAACTGCATCGGCGGCTGCGCGAGAGCGCACACTTGCGTGACCGTGATCCGCTGTATCGCACCCTTTTCGAGCAGCGCGGGCGCATCGAAGTGCACGTGGAAGAGCGCCCGGACGGCGTGGTGGTGGACGAGGTCAGCGAGGACCCGGATCTGGCGCACAAGCTGCGCGAGCACGCCACGCAGGTGAACACCTTCGTCCTGGCGGCGCGCGAGCTCGCTCGCCAGTACCCGCCGGTGATGGCCGATGATGCGGCGCCCGAGCGGGTTGGCCGGGTGGCCTGAAGGCGGTCGACCGCGCCGGTTGCGGAAACCGTTGAGCCGGACCGGAACGTGGCGGGCGTCCCGAAACGGAGCTTGCCAAATCCCCGAACGGCACCTACAAGAATGGGTGGAGTCCACACAACCCTGGAGGTTGATATGTCCCCATCCATTCGTTCAGCACTGTTGGCCGGCGGCCTGATGACTCTGGCCGCCGCGCCCGTTCATGCCGATTCGGCCACGTTCAACACCCCCAGCCTGACACCCGAAATCGCGACCAAGGCCGTCGAGGCCGCGGTGGATGCCTGTCGTGATCGCAACGCACAGGTAACCGCAGCGGTGGTCGACCGCTTCGGGACCACTCAGGCTCTCAAGCGGGATCGGTTCGCCGGTCCGCACACCGTCGGCACTGCACAGAGCAAGGCCTGGACGGCGGTCAGCTTCCGTACCGATACGCTGGAGCTGCGCGATGATGCCTTCCCGGGCGAGGTCAGCTACGGCATCCAGCACCTGCCCAACGTCACCATCCTCGGCGGCGGCGCTCAGGTCACCTCCGACGGGCGCATCGTCGCGGGCATCGGGGTGTCGGGCAGTCCCAGCGGCGAGGTCGACCACCAGTGCGCCATGGATGCGATCGACGCCATCCAGGACGATCTGCTCTGACGGTGCATTATCCGGCCCTGCCCGTACCGGGGAGGGCCGGTTTCAGCGGCGCTTCTTGCGCCCGCGCCGGCGGCGGCCGACCTTGACCCGCTCCGCCGCGGCCTGCAGATGCGCACGGGCCTCTTCCGGCACACGGCGCGAACAGCGCACGCGAACGCCGTCGCGGCCACGCACCGCGGTGATCCTGCCGCCCTGCAGCCCGTGGCGGCTGACTACCTCGCGCACCGCGTGCAGGAAATTGCGCGGCGGATCCCCGCGGGTGGTGTGCACGCTGCCGTCTTCTTCGATCACCACGCTGAACAGGATGCTCACCTGCCATACCAGCAGAACGGCGGCGATGATCAGAAAGCCGATCATCAGCACAAAGGCGATGAACATCATCAGCGCAGCACGAAGACCGAAACCGGGAGGCGCCGGGCGAGCTCACCCGCATTCGAACTGATCAGATGCAACCGGTCGGCCACGCCCGGGATGTGCGAGGCCATCACCACCAGGTTGGCATCCAGTTCCTTCTGCGCCTGAGCCAGCTTGTCATCCAGCTCCACCGCCACGTCGTTGCTGTGCATCAGCTTCGAATCGGTGCGAATGCCGTATTTCTCGCCCTGTTCGCGGGCGAAGTCCGCCAGATGCCTTGCCATTTCCTCCGGGGTCCGGGCGGCTCGGTTGGCCAGGCTCCCCGAAACCGTCACGTAGTACACCGTGGCGTCGTACTCCCGTGCCATCCTGGCCGCGATTTCGAGGCTGTTCTGCAGCTTGTCGGTGTGTTCGAGATCCACCGGGATCATGATTCGTTCAAACATGGTTGTTTCCTTAACGGTTCGGTCGGCCCGCCCGACCTTTCAGCCGTATAGCAGATTCCGGCGGGGCGGGGCAGTCGGCTGACGGCCACGGTGATATGGTTTCACAGTTTTCGTCCCGGAGGATATGCGTTGGCAGCGGAAACAGGGGGCGGGGAAGACCCGTACAAGGTCCGGCTGACCCCGGCGTTCTCCGTACTGGTGGGGGGGCACCGCGGGGGGCGCCTGGAGCGCAACTGGCTGTCGCACGGAGATGCCGAAGTCCGGCGGGCCAGTCTGCAGGCCACCCTGGAGCGGGTGCTGCGGCGGCTGTACGGCGCGGCCGCGGAACGTTTCGCCAGTACCGATGCGGTGTATGCGGACGTGTCGCCGGTGATGCGGCTGATCACCGGGCGTGCCACCGGAACCAACGAGCTGGCGCGATCCGCGGCCGCGCGTCTGGATGTGGACCTGCATCTGATGTCCACCAGCCCCGAGACGGCCGGTGAGCCGGGAGCACATGCCCGCCGTGGCGTGGTGCTGGGGGCCGAGCCCGTCCATGGTGCGGAGGGCCCGCCCGAGTCGGTGCACCGCCTGCGGGATGACCTGGCGCTGACGTTTTCGGACATGCTGGTGGCCGTGTGGGACGGGCAGGAACCCCACGAGGTCACCAGCGGCGCGGGGCAGATGATCCGCGACGCGGTGATGCGCCGACAGGGCGTCCTGCTGCTGTATCTGGACCCGGAGCAGGACACCCCGCAGCTGATGATGCTGACGGCGGCGCGGGTGACCGACGCGGCGCTGACCCGCCTGGACGTGATGGAAGTGACCCCGGCGGCGCTGCTGTCGCTGTTCGACCCGGTGGAGCTCGACTCCCGCCGGATCGACGAGTGGCTGGAACGCATCCTGTGTCCGTTCACCCCGGCCCTCGACGAGACCACCACCGAGAATCGCCTGATCCGGCGGATCGATGACCAGGTGGGGGTGGGGCACTACGTCGTCTGGTGGGGTCTGTGGCTGCTGGGCCTGGCGGGTCTGACCCGACGGCGCCGACGCCCGCCGGGGTTATGGAACTGGGTGACCGGCAGCTGGATGTGGCTGCACGCGATGCTGGAGCCCCCGGCGCGCAGTCAGCCCTCGCGTGTGGTGGAACTGCTGCAGACCGATGCCCGCGACGAAGTGCGCCGCCACTGGCTGGTGAACCGTCTGCATGCGGCATCCTCCGCGCTGGCCATGCTCGACCTCCGCGGGGCACTGCGTGCCCTGCGCCCGCGGCCGTCCCGCGGCAACCGCTACAACGCGGTGCGTCCGAGCCCCGAGCGCGAGGCCGAGCACCCGATCCGCGAACCGGCGTTCGAACACTTCTTCAACTGGTCCGACGAGCAGGCGGGTATCTTTGCCACGCGCCACCAGGACGACACCTGGATGATCTACTACGCGGCGGCGATGGCGGTGTTCGCCGCGGTGGCCGGGGCCCTGCAGGTGTGGCCGGCGACGCCCGGCGAGGTGCCTTATTTCTGGATCGCGGTGGAGTTCGTGCTGCTGCATTTCATCGTGCGGCGCGTGCTGAAGGCCCGCTACCGCGATCACCACGGACACTGGATCCGCTTTCGTTTCCTCGCCGAGCAGCTGCGTTATCTGCGTCTGGGGTATCCGTTACTGGTGCTCCCGAAGACGTTTTCCGCACCGTACTGGCGGCCGGAGAACCGCCGCCCGGAAGGCCGCCCCATGGAACTGCATTCGGAGCTGGAGAGCGCCGAACTGTGGGTGCTGCAGCGCCTGCTGGTGGCCGAGGGCATGCCGCAGGACCGCCGTGGCCGCGTGCCCTACCGGATGAGCGAGCACAACGAGGCGGCACTGGATTACATCCACGACGTGCTGGACGAGCACCGCGAGTATTACCGCCGCTCCGCCCACAACCTGGAGATGAACCACAAGTACCTGCACCGGCTTGCGTTCACGCTGTTCTTCGCGACCTTCCTGGTGGTCACGCTGCACTTCTTTTTCCACTTTCCGTGGAGCCTGTTCTTTACCGCGTTCTTCCCCGCCTGGGGTGCGGCGATCCACGGCATCCTCGCGCAGAACGAGGTCGTGCGCATGTCGGCGATGTCCGGCCAGGTCTGGCGCCAGCTCCGCACCCTCGAGGAGGCCTTCGCCCTGCACAAGCAGGTGCAGGAGGACTACGCCGTGGAGCAGACCCGCTGGATGCGCACCGAGGAACTGCGCGAGCTGGTAGGCGCGGCGACGCACATCCTGTCCGACGCCAACCGCTACTGGCGTTCCCTCCTGCGCCACAACCAGGCGGACCTGCCGGGCTAGATGCGATCTCTCAATAGGTGGCGTCGAGGATGGTGTAGCCCTCGGCGCGCCAGCGCAGCATGGCGATCGGGGCCTGTTCCACCGGCCGTATGAAGTCCGGCAGGTCCTCCGGGGCCAGGTCCAGGCGGCGCAGGCTCGCGGCATCGGCCTTCAGCCGTACGCCGTCCTGCGCGGCCAGCCGCGCCAGGCGGTCGCGCACGTGGCCGGCCGCGGTGGCGTCTTCCAGCGGGAGGTGGTCGTCGCGCGTGACCAGCAGGGCGGTGGCTGCATCGCGAAAGCTCAGGATCATGTCCGCGCGCACGTCCTGCGCACGCACGGACTCCAGGGTCTTCTCGATAATGCTGATGCGCGCGATCAGGTGCTCCGGGCGCTCGTTGGTGATGTCCCAGACCATGCGGGCCTCGTCCAGGCCCGCCAGCGCGCGGGCATCATCCGGTTCTCCGCGCCACTGCTCCAGGATCTCCAGCACGGGCTCGATCGCCGGCGGGGTGTCCGTCAGCGGCGTGGGTACCAGCAGGCCGCGGTGCGAGCCTTCCAGGACCAGCGGTTCCGGGTGCCCCTCCAGGGCCAGGGAGTCGACCGGGACGACGCCGTCGCCCAGGCCTTCGCCGGTCTGGTCCAGCCAGTCGGCGATGCGGCGGGGCAGCTCGGGGGCGTCCAGTTGTTCCCCCATCTGCTGCAGGCCGCGTTCCATTTCGGGCGTGGGTTCGGCCAGCACGCCGCCGATGATGCGTACCGGAATGTCGTCGGGCCACGGGCGGGCGTTGAGCTCGGTCAGGAACCGGCTGTCCGGGCGCAGGTCGATCTTGGCCGCGCCGGTGCCGTCGCGCAGAGCGGCGAACAACGAAAACCGGTCCTCGCGGATATCGGCGAACCATTCGCGCAGCTCCAGCCACATGCGCAGCCGCGCCCATTCCGAGCCGTGATTGGGCGTGGCGATCAGGATCACGCCGTCCACCGGCGGGCCCCCGATGCGCGGCTCGCCGTCGTCCGGGTGCCGCCAGCGGGTAATGAAATCGCGGATCACCAGACCACCCATGGAATGGCCGATCAGGGTCACCGGACGATCGGCGTCCAGGTCTTCCCAGTGTTCGGCCAGCAGGTCGGTGCTGCGGTCGATCGCCTGGTCGTTGGGGTAGCGGAACTCCCAGGGGTTGAAGGCTGCCCCGTCCAGCGCCACCGCCAGTTCGTCCCAGATGTTGCCGGGCTCGTCCAGTCCGTGCAGCAGGATGGCATCCGGAGCCGCGGAGTCCGGGTAGCGTTGCGAGCGCGGGACCCAACCGAGCAGTTCGTCGGGCAGTTCCATGGCCTCGGGGAACCACTGCTCCAGGCGGTCGTGAACCTCCACGCGCAGTTCCCGCTCCTGCTCGGGCTGAAATTCGCCCCAGAGCGCCCAGACCCCCAGAGCGAACAGGGGCAGGGCGATCAGCACCAGCAGGGTCAGGCGCAGACGACGCTTCATGGATGTCTCCCGCAAACCGGAGGCCCGGTTCTTTTCATGGTAGTGGTCACCTCATAACGTGCGGGCGTTTTCCGTGTCTATACTGGGATCCGCGTGCCGCCATGCACGCCGAACGCCAGCCGGGAATGGAATACCGTGAACGATACAGAAGGACAGCCCGTACTCCCCGCGACCTTCGCCGGGTCTTCGTCCGTGCCGGTGGGCGAGATCGCCCAGCGCGATCTGGTGCGCTGTGCCCCGGATGAGAGCGTCGCCGAGGCGGCGCGGCGCATGCACCGGGCGCGCTGCAGCTCGGTGGTGGTCGTGGGCGAGGATGACCGCCCGCAGGGCATCTGGACCGAGCGCGACGCCCTGCGCCTGGATCCCGCGCGGATGGAAGAACGCGACCGCCCCATGGCCTCGGTGATGACCTCGCCGGTGCGCAGCATCCCCGGCTCGGTGTCGGCGACCGAGGCCCACGGCATCATGACCGAGGCGGGCATTCGCCACCTGCTGGTGATCGATGACGACGGCCGGCCCTTCGGCATCATCTCGCAGACCGATCTGGCGCTCAGCCACGGGGCCGAGGCCTACCTGCGTTTGCGCGAAGTGGGCACGGCACTGGGGGGCCGTCCGCTGCGGCTGGAGGCCGAACAGCCGTTGTCCGATGCGACCCGCGCGATGTCGCGGGCCGGGGTGGCGGCGGCGGTGGTGTCCTGGGTCGACGGCGGGCCGCCGGGCATCCTGACCGAGCGCGACGTGGTCCGTCAGCTGACGCGCGCGGCGGAGGATCCGTCGGTGGCGGAGGTCGCCAGTCGGCCGCTGCTGACGGTGGATACCGAGGAAAGCCTGTTCCGTGCGCGCCAGATGATGCTGGAGCACGGCATCCGCCGCCTGGGGATCACCGATCCGGAGTCCGGCGAGGTGCTCGGACTGGTGGGATTCGCCGAGCTGCTGGCGTCCACCCAGTCGCGGCTGCTGGAGGAGCTGGGCGAGGCCCTGCGTCAGGCCCGCGATGAGCTGCGCCTGGCGCGGCGTCAGGAACGCCGCTTCGAGGAAGTGCGCAAACGCGCGCCGGTGGGGCTGCTGATCCTCGACTCGACGGGCGTCATCCAGGATGCCAACCCCATGGTCGGCCGCCTGCTGGGACGCGATCCGCTGGCCCTGATCGGCTGCCCGCTGGCCGACTATCTTCCCGGGCAGCCGGCGCTGTACCGCGCCCTGGATGAACTGCAGGCCGGCAACGACGAGGAGCTGCGCCTGGAGCTGCGGCTGGAACATCCGACGCGGAAAGATCGCGAACAGTGGGTGGAGGTCGCGGCGTCGGTCTTCCGCGAGGCGGGGGATACGCCGCACATGGTCAGCATGGTCCTGGCCGACATCAGCGACCGCGCCGAGCGCCGCGCGCTGGAGGCCGAGCAGCGGCTGCTGGCCACCGCCTTCCACACCACCCATGCGCTGCTGATCTGCGACCCGGACGGGCGCATCGAGCGGGTCAACCCGGCCTTCACCGAGACCACCGGTTATGCCCCGGAGGAGGTCATCGGGGCGACTCCGGCGATCCTCTCGTCCGGGCGGCACGACGCCGAGTTCTACCGCGAGATGTGGACCCGCCTGCAGGCCGAGGGCCGCTGGCAGGGCGAGGTATGGAACCGGCGGCGCAACGGCGAGGTGTATCCGCAGTGGGAGTCCATCACCGCGGTGTACAACGACGCGGGCGAGCTGGAGCACTACGTGGCGGTGTTCCATGAGATTACCGAACAGAAACGCCTGGAGGCGGAGCTGGAGCGCTTCGCCACCCACGATCGCCTGACCGAGATCTACAATCGGGCCAAGCTGCACGCGCTGCTGGAGCAGGCTCATGCCGAGCGGGAGCGCTACGAAACGGCATTCTCCCTGATCATGTTCGATGTCGACCATTTCAAATCGGTCAACGATACCTGGGGGCATCTGGCCGGGGACAGCGTGCTGCGCGAGCTGGCCGACCGGGTGCGCACGGTGCTGCGTTCCACCGATCACTTCGCGCGCTGGGGCGGGGAAGAGTTCCTGGTGCTGGCGACGCATACCGACGCCGAGGGTGCCTGGACCCTGGCCGAACGCATCCGTCGGGTGGTCGAGGACAAGCCGTTCGAAACCGTGGGCGGGGTAACGGTCAGTCTCGGGGTGGCTGGTGCGGAGCGGGGAGAGAGCCTGCGGCGGCTCGAGGAGCGCGCCGACCAGGCGCTTTATCGCGCCAAGCGTGGCGGGCGCAATCGGGGGTGTACGGCCTGAGGCCCGGCCTCCCACCGGCCGGATGTAACCGTGGGAGGCCAGCCTCTGGCCGAATCGGCGCGAAAATCGGCCGGAGGGCCGGCCTCCTGCCGTTCCCCCGCCCCGTAGGAGGCCAGCCCCCTGGCCGATCGGGGCCGACGACCCACCGGGGCAAATCGGCCGGAGGGCCGGCCTTGTATGTTTACCCCCGGCAGGCCTAGAAAGGGTCTGTCGGGGTGGAGGGACGAGGCCGGCATCTGGCCTGCGGCACAGACAGTAGGAGACTTCGTCCCACCCCTCACCTGAAGCGCCGATAAGGAATCGATCGGCTCGGGACCGACGATCGATGGCAAGCCAGCGTTCGGTGAGGCCCCGACAGACGGTTTTACGCTAGCTCGGGAGGTGAACGATGGCAACATCGGTAACGGCTCAGCGGATCGGGGTCGATGTGGGCAAAACCGAACTGTGGCTCAGCATGAACGGCGAAGCCGCGCAACGCTGCGACAACACACCGGCA
>NZ_AUAG01000032.1:0-39939 GCF_000428605.1 Thioalkalivibrio sp. ALE19 | reverse complement strand
TCGCGGGGCTGGTGGGTCAATGCCGAAGGTGGCCGCGGTGACATCGACGACACCACCAACGCCAGCGGCGCCGACTATCGCTTCACCGGACTCACGGTCGGCTTTGATGCCCCGGTTTCCGAAGAACTCCATCTCGGTGCGGCCATGGGGTACACCCGCAACCGCGGCGACACCGCCGGGGGCGACATCGACGTCGACTCCATCCACCTCGCCGCCTACGGCGGATGGCAGCGCGATGCGCTCTACGCCCGCGGAAGCGTCGGCATGGCCTATCACCGCACCGACACCGAACGCTTCGTCGACACCGTCGGGCAGACGGCCGAAGCCGATTACTCCGCGCGTGGCGTGGGCATGCGGGCCGAGGGTGGCTATACCTTCGAGATCGGCAACACAGCCCGGCTGACCCCGTTTGGCGGACTGGATTACGAATACCTGCGCCGCAGCGGGTTCTCCGAATCCGGCGCCGGAGCCGCCAACCTGGATGTGAACCGCGAAAGCGAGTACTCGCTGCGCAGCCAGGCCGGCGTGCGCTTCGATCAGGCGTTCGAGACCACCGGCGGCTGGGTCGCCCCCTATGCCGAAGCCGCATGGGTGCACGAGCACGGTGACCGCTCCAGCCGCATGGACACCGCCTTCGCGGCCGACACCGCCACGCGCTTCACCATCGAGGGCCCGCGCCTCAGCCGGGATCGCGTGCGCGTCGCCGCCGGGCTGGATGCCCGCCTCAACGCGGATTCCTTCCTCAACGTCGGCTACCAGGGCGAAATCGCCTCGTCCGACGACCTCCACGCCATCGGCCTGACCTTCCGACGCAACTGGTAAGGCCCCCCGCAGGCCGCAGCCCCCTCCGAACGGAGGGGGCCATTCCATCCGGGCTTGCGCATAATGCGGGGTGTGCTCAATGCCCCCTGCTTCCATAAGGGAGCATTTCGCGCGACACTGCTTCCGAACTGGTGGTTGCCATCCGTCCGGAGGTTTTTCATGTCCGTCACCCGAATTCACCCGTTCAGCGCACCCGCGCATCTCCCTTCTGCCCTGGTGGCCATGCTTCTGTTCCTGCCCCTCAGTCCCGTGGCTGCCGAACCCGACGATTCCGTCGCCGGCTTCGACCCCATGGACGACCCCGAGGGCGAGGTGATTCTGCGGGTCGAGGGGGCCATCGAACACGCCAATGATGGCGACCGGGCCCTGCTGGACCGGGCGATGCTGGACCGCCTCCCGGAGCGTGAACTGGAGACCTCCACGGTGGTCACCGACGGGGTCAACCACTTCGAGGGCTTTTTGATGCGCGACCTGCTGGAGGCTCTCGGTGCGGAGGGTGACGAGGTGGTGGCCACGGCCCTGAACGACTACATCGTCGACATCCCGATGGAGGACTTCCACGACTATGACGTGGTCGTCGCGCATACCCGGGATGGCGAGGCCCTGACCCCGCGCGACAAGGGTCCGCTGTGGATCGTCTACCCGCGCGACGATCACGCCGAGCTGGACGACATCCGTTACGACTACCGCTGGGTCTGGCAGCTGGAGCACCTGGAGGTGCGATGATCGCGCGCCCGGCCCGCGAGCCCGCACCCGAGCGTGGCCATGCCCCGGATCCCTCGGCCGTCCCCAGCCTGCGCCGTGTCTCGACGTATGTGCTGCCGGTGCTCGCGGTCCTTACCTTCGCGATCTTCCTGACGGTGTCGCTGATGCGCCTGCACGACGTGGAGCAGGACATGCGCAGCAACGTGGACGAGAACATGCTGTGGGTCACCGCCCAGGCGCAGGTCGCCAGTCACCGCCTGGACGAGGAAGTCCACCGACGGACCCTGGGGGACGCGGATGCCCGCCCCGGCCTGCGTTACGACGTCCTCACCAGCCGCCTGGTCCTGCTGGATGCCGGGCCACAGCGGCGCTACGTCAAGGACATCGGGCTGGAAGAAACACTGGACGGCACCTTCGAGCATCTGGAGCGCATCGAGCCGATGATCGACGACGTCGCCCCCGACAACGTCGAGGCGGCCCACGCGATCCATGCCGAACTCAAGCCCCTCATGTCGGCACTCAACCGCATCGCCAACGCGGTGATGATCGAGGAATGGGAGAGCACGGGGGAACGCCTGGATCAACACCGCGCCAGTCTGATCCAGGCCATCGTGATGATGATCGGCATCCTGGTCACCGGGATCCTGCTGACCGCCCTCCTGATGAATGCCCTGCGGCAACGGCGCCACGCACAGGAGGCGCTGGCCGCACACCGTGACCGGCTGGAGATCGAGGTCCGCAACCGCACCCGCGACCTGGAAGCCGAACGCCGGCGCGTGGTGGACGCCATCGACACCGCGCCCGACGGCTTTGCCGCGTTCGACCCCGATGACCGCCTGATCCTGGTCAACCCGCAGTTCGCCAGCCTGCTGCCGCTGCCGGACGGGGCCCTGGAAGAGGGGCAGACGCTGGACACCCTGCTCGACCGCATCCGCGCCGTCACCCGGCCGGACACCGAACACGGCGACCCGGAGGAGATCACCGCGGACGACGGTGCGCAGTACGATCTGGAAGTCCCCGGTCGCGGCTGGGTCCAGATGACCCTGCGCCGCACCGATGACGGTGGCCAGGTGCTGCGTCTGGCCGACATCACCAGCTACAAGGACGCCGCGCGCAGTCTCGAGCATTCGCTGGAGCGCGAACGCGGCGTCAGCGAGTTCTACCGCAGCTTTGCGGCGATGGCCTCGCACCAGTTCCGCACCCCGCTGGCGATCATCGATTCGGGGCTGCAGCGCCTGCTGCGTCGCGGGGAGTCCATGGACCGCGAAACCCGCGAGGCGCGCTACCGCCAGCTGCGCGACACCGTCGCCCACATGACCCGGCTGATCGAGAACGCGCTGACCTCGGCGCGCCTGGAGGGCGGCCACGTATCGGCATCCACCCGCCCCTGCGACCTGCGCCCGCTGGTGGAACAGGCGATCGAAACCCAGCGGCAGATCACCCCGGACAATCCGGTACATCTGAGCGTTACCCCGGATGGACCGGTCATGGCGCGCTGCGACCGCGCGCTGGTCGAGCAGATCCTCGCCAACCTGCTGTCGAATGCGGGAAAATACTCGCCCGAGACCGCGTCCATCGAGGTTGAGCTGCGCGCCGAACCGGAGAAGATCACCTGCCACGTCACGGACCACGGGATCGGCATCCCCGAGGAAGACCAGGCGCGGCTGTTCGACCGCTTCTTCCGTGCCCGCAATGCCGCCCGCCATACCGGCATCGGTCTGGGCCTGGGCATCGCCCGCCAGCTCGCGCGCACCCAGGGCGGCGACCTGACCGTCCGTTCCCGCGAAGGGGAAGGGTCTACATTCACGCTGGAACTCCCGCGAGGACAGGATCCGGATGAACCACAGCACACCGAATGATGCCGCCGTCCCGGCCGCACGCATCCTCTGCGCCGAGGATGAAGCCCTGCTGCGCCGGGACATCTGCGAGGAACTGAGCGAGGCGGGTCATGTCGCCATCGAGGCGGCCCACGGCGACGAGGCCCTGGAGCAGATCGACGCCGTACACCCCGACCTGATCCTGTGCGACATCAACATGCCGGGCATGAACGGCTACGAACTGCTGGCCGCGGTGCGCGAACGCGGCCCGGAACTGGCGGACACCCCGTTCGTGTTCCTCACCGCGCTGTCCGACCCGCGCGAGGTGGTCGATGGCAAACGCGCGGGCGCCGACGACTATCTGGTCAAGCCGGTAGACTTCGACCTGCTGCTGGCGACCGTGGAGGCCCGCCTGCGCCAGGTGCGGCGCATGCGCCAGAAGAAAGAGGACGAGTTCGCCGAACTGCGCCGTACCCTCGGTGGACTCGGCCAGAGCCGGGATCAGGGACGCCGCAGCCTGGAGTTCGCGGCGCGCGCCCTGGATCCGGTCGCTCCCGGGGTCGTCCTGCTCGACCACGGCAACCGCGTGCTGCTGGCCAACCGCGCGGCGCGGCGCATGGCCGGCGACGCACTGACCTTGCAGGAAGGACGCCCGCCGGAGCCGGTACACTCCGAGGACGACCGGCGCCTGCGCGAGGCCCTGCGCCGGGTCCTCGCCGAAGAACCGGCCGCCGATGACGCCATTGAATGCATGCGCCTGCCGCGCGACGGCCACCGGCGCGAACTCCTGGCGATGATCTATCCCCTGCCCGGGGGCAGCGATCCGGCCGGGCGGGAGGCCGGGGAGGAGGAGCCCGCGGCCGTGATCCTCCTGTCCGACCCCGAACGGCGCGCCCGCCTGCCGGAAGACGTCCTGGCCCGCCTGTTCGACCTGACCCCCACCGAGGCCCGTATCGCCCTGGCCCTGGCCGACGGCTGGCGCACCGCCGACATCGCCCGGCGCATGGACGTGTCGAATACCACCGTCACCTTCCACCTGCGCAACCTGTTCCAGAAGACCGACACCCATCGCCAGGCCGAGCTCGTCGCCCTGGTGCTGGCCGGCTCCATGACCCTCGCCGTGGAATGAGCCCGGGCCGCCCCTTACTGGATGACGTAAAATCCTCTTAATCAATCAGGAGCCGTTGCATGTTATCGACCTCGCATCCTTCGTTGTTCTTTTCCTTTGTTCGCCCCGCAGTGATGCTCGGCGCGCTGGTAGCACTGGCGCCGACCATCGCCTCGGGGCAGCAGGCCCAGCAGCCGGCCCCGGCGCCGGGCCAGGCACCGGCCCAGGCGCCGCAGCCGGTACAGCAGGAACCGGAGGTGACCACCCACCAGGACTGGGAAAGCCTTTGCTGGGAGCTGGATGACGGCGGCGAGTTCTGCCAGATGCAGCAGACCCTCCAGGTGGAAAACCAGGGCCAGCAGGGGCCCTATCTGCAGACCACGGTACGGAGCGAAGGTGACCGACACGTGATGGAACTGCTGCTGCCGCTGGGCGTGGATCTGCGTCCGGGCATCGTCATGCAGGTCGACGAGGGCGAAGAACGCAATGCCGGCTTCGTCACCTGCATCCAGCAGGGCTGCGTGGCGGCCACCGAGCTGACCGACGAGATGCTGGCTGAACTGCGCGGGGGCCGCGAACTCAACGTGGGCTTCCGCCCGCTGCAGTCGGAACAGGTGCTGGTCTTTGACGTCTCCCTGATGGGCTTCACTGCGGCCAGTAATCGGCTCTGAGACGACCTTCTGGCGGTGCCGCCCTGCGCCGTTACAATGACGGCGTGAACGACACGCGCCAGTCCAGTTCGAACCCGCCCGTACGGCGCGCCCGCCGGCCCGGGTGGCTGCGTGCGCTGCTGGCGATGCTTGCCGCGGCCGCGCTGTGGGCGGTGCTGGCCGGGGGCGCAGCGCTGGCGCACCCGTTCGCCTGGCTCGCCATCGCGCTGACCGGGGGGGCCGTGCTCGCGCTGCCCGCGGGGCGCGCCCTGCGCCTGAACCCGACCGCCCTGCCCGGCCTGCTCGGGTTCTTCCTGCGCACTTCCGTGCTCGGCGGGATCGATGTGGCCTGGCGGGCCGTGCATCCGCGCCTGCCGCTGGCCCCCGCGTTCGAGCCATATTATGTGCGCCTGCCGCACGGACCGCCGCTGACCCTGTTCATGTCCATGCTCAGCCTGCTGCCGGGCACCCTGGCGGTCCGCCTGGAGGGCCGCCGCATGACCCTGCACCTGCTGGACGGCCGCAGCGACAATGCAGCCACGCTGATGGAACTCGAGCGGCGCATCGCACGGCTCTACGGGCTCGACCCTGACCCTCCGGGGAGCGCCCGATGAACCTGCTGCTGGTCACCGCCGCCGGGTTCCTGCTGCTGACCATCCTGTTCGGGCTGATCCGCGTGCTGCGTGGCCCGGGCTCAGGTGACCGCATGCTCACGGCCCAGCTGTTCGGCACCTCGGGGGTCGGCATCCTGCTGCTGCTCGGCTTTGCCCTGGACCAGTCGGCGCTGGTGGACGTGGCGCTGGTGTTCGCCCTGCTGGCGGTGGTGGCGGCCGTCGCGTTCGTGCGCCAGCACGGGCTGCCGGAGCCGGCGGGCACGCCGATGCACGAAACCCCGGTAGAAGAAGAGCCGCCGCACGACCCGGGGCATCACCCGGGGCATAACCCGACGGAGAAGACGCATGATCGCTGATCTGCTGACCGCCGTGCTGGTGCTCGCGGGGCTCGCGTTCTTCGCCGCCGGCACCCTGGGGCTGCTGCGTTTTCCCGATGTCTATACCCGTCTGCACGCACTCACCAAGGCCGACAACCTCGGCCTGGGTCTGGTGGTGCTGGGGCTGATGCTGCAGGCCGACGGCCCGGCGATGATCCTCAAGCTGGCGCTGATCTGGGTGCTGGTGCTCGCAGCCGGGGCCACGGCCGCGCACATGGTCGCCCAGCGGACCTGGACCCACGGCGAGTTCGAGCGGCGCGAATGAACGCAGCGCTGCTGGCCTTCGACGTCGTCCTGCTGGCCGGACTGCTGGGGGTGGCCTGGCGCTGTCTGGCCAGCACCGATCTGTTCCGCGCGGTGGTTCTGTTCATCACCTTCGGCCTGCTGCTGGCCATCGCCTGGGTCCGGCTCGAGGCCCCGGACATCGCGCTGGCCGAGGCCGCCATCGGGGCCGGCATCACCGGGGCGCTGCTGCTGGTCACGCTGGAACGGCTGAAGCACATCATGAACCCGCACCGCGGGGACGCGGGCCCGAGCCCGCCCCCGGATCCGGTGGCATCCGACACGGGCAACGCGGATGCGGAGGCCCGCGACGCCCGCGACCCGGGTGCCGGCAGTGTGGCGCTGAGCTGTGCCCCGACCCCGGCACGCGGACGCTGGATCACGCTGGTGGTGACCGTCGGCCTGGCCCTGCTGCTGATGGCAACGCTGGCCACGCAGGAACACGGCCCGGGCCTGCAACCCACGGTGGCCGATCGCATGGAGGTCTCCGGGGTGGACCACGGCATCACTGCGGTGCTGCTGAATTTCCGCGCCTGGGACACCCTGCTGGAACTGGCCATGGTCCTGCTGGCCGGGCTGGGGGCCTGGTCGCTGGGGCGCCATGACGCGCTGCCCGCCCGCCCGGCACCGGGGCCGGTCCTGCCGGGGGCGGTGCGGCTGCTGCTGCCGGTGGCCATCGTTACCGGGGTGTATCTCCTGTGGGCCGGGAGCCATGCCCCGGGCGGCGCCTTCCAGGCCGGCGCGGTGCTGGGCGCGGCGGGGATACTGATGAGCCTTGCGCGTCCGCACTCGCTGCCCGACCCGGACCCACGGCTGCTGCGTATCGGCGTGACGGCCGGGGCGCTGCTGTTCCTCGCCATCGGGCTTTGGGGGCTGTTCGCCGGCCCTGCGCTGCTGAGCTGGCCGCGCGAACTGGCTTATCCCCTGATCCTGATCATCGAGACCGGCGCGACCCTGTCCATCGCGCTCACCCTGGTCGCCCTGTTCGTTGGCGGACGTTCCCCGCGGGAGGACACATGATCGAATCCCTGGACCCCGGCACGCTGTACCCCTTCGGCGGCGCCGCGCTGTTCGCGCTGGGCCTGCACGGGCTGATCCGCCGGCGCCACCTGATCCTGCGCATCCTCGCGATCAATATCATGGGTTCCGGGGTGTTCATGGTGTTTCTCGGCATCGCCGCGCGCGGCGATGCCCCGCCCGACCCGGTGGCTCAGGCGCTGACTCTCACCGGGATCGTGGTGGCGGTCAGCGCGACCGCGTTCGCCCTCGCGCTGACGGTGCATCTGGCGCGCCTGACCGGCCATGCGGTGCTGCTGCCCGGGCCACTGAGAACCCACCGCGGCGACCGCCCCGAAGACCCGTGAGCGCCGCCATGCCCGAGTCCCTGGTGTTCGCGACCGGGGCCCTGGCGGCGGTCTCGCTGGGGCTGCCGCTGATCGCCTCCGCCTGGCCGTGGCAGGCCCGGCGCATCGGGCTGCTGGGTCTGTCGCTGGCGATCCTCGGGCTGCTGGCGACCCTCGGGCTGTTCCTCGATGCCGCGCCGGGGATGGACGCACCCGCGGTGCGGGTCGGTCTCGGCGGCTGGGAGGCACCGCTGGGCGTCACCCTGCACCTCGACGGGCTGGCACTGGCGATGCTGCTGCTGAACGCGCTGGTGGCCCTCGCCGGCAGCCTGTACGCCCGCGGCTACATCCGCTCGACCGCGGGAGAGCGACAGTTCTGGCCGCTGTGGCTGTGGCTGTGGGGCGGGCTCAACCTGCTGGTGCTATCGGGCGATGCCTTCAACCTGTACATCACCCTGGAGATCGCCAGCCTGTCCGCGGTGGCGCTGGTGGCCTTTACCGGCGATACCGACGCGGTGACCGGGGCGATGCGCTACCTGCTGATCAACCTGCTCGGCTCGCTGTCGTTCCTGCTGGGGGCCGCGCTGCTGTACGGGGAGTTCGGCGTGCTGGACCTGACCCTGCTGGGCGCGCTGGCCGGAGACGGCCCCACCGAACGCATGGCCGCCGCGCTGATGCTGGGCGGGCTGCTGATGAAGGCCGCGGTGTTCCCGCTGCACGTGTGGCTGGCCACCGCGCATGCCAGCGCGCCGGCGCCGGTCAGCGGCATGCTCTCGGGCATGGTGGTGGCCGCGATGTTCTACCTGATCCTGCGGCTGTGGCTGGTGATCTTCGAGCCGCTGGGGACCCCCGCGCTGGCCGTGCTGCTGGGACTGCTGGGCAGCGCGGCCCTCCTCTGGGGCTCGCTGCAGGCACTGCGCGCACCCCGACTCAAGATCGTGGCGGCCTACTCCACGGTGGCGCAGATGGGCTACATCGCGCTGGCCTTCCCCATCCTGATCCTGCAGCCGGCGGCGTGGCCGGTGGTGGTGTTCTTCGCCTTCGCCCACGGTGTGGCCAAGGCCGCGGTGCTGATGGGCGCCGGAACGCTCCAGAAGGCTGCGGGACACGACCGCATGAATGCCCTGGGACCGGTGCTGCGGGCGCGCGGACGCACGGTGTTCGCCCTGGGCCTGGGCGGCATCTCGCTGATGGGGCTGCCGCTGACCGGCGGCTTTCTGGCCAAGTATCTGCTGCTGGAAGCGGGGCTGCACGGCGCGGCGGAGACCACCGCCATCATGCAGATCTGGACCGCGCTGTGGGTGGTGATGGTCGCGCTGGGGTCCCTGCTGGCCACTGCGTACATCCTGCGCATGGTGGCACCGGCTTTCGCCCGCGGTGAGCGCGATCCCGGCGTCCCGGTCTCCGCCGGCATGCAGTGGATGCCGCTGGTCCTGGCCGTGGGCGCGGCGGCCATGGGTCTGGCCGGGGCACCGCTAATGCATCTGCTCGGCCACACGGCGGGGGTGTCATGAACGCCGACGGCGGCCTGCTCCTGCTCGCGATCCTGGCCAGCTCGCTGGTACCGGGACTGGTGATCTTCTTCCTGCCGGAAGAACGCCACGGGCTGCGCACCCTGCTGAACCTGAGCGCGGCGGGGATCAAGCTCGTACTGGTCGGGGTGCTGCTCCTCGGGGTGCAGCAGGGCGAGACCTTCGAGTTCGGCCTGACGCTGCTGCCGGGCGTGGACTTCGTGCTCGCCGCCGATGCCCTGTCACTGCTGTTCGCGACCCTGTCCTCGATCCTGTGGTTCGTGACCACTCTGTATGCGATCGGCTATCTGGAGGGGTCGCCGCGGCGCAGCCGCTTCTTCGGGTTTTTCTCGCTGTGCGTGAGCGCGACGGTCGGCATCGCCCTGTCGGGCAACCTGATCACCTTCGTGATCTTCTACGAGATCCTGACCCTGGCCACCTGGCCGCTGGTGGTCCACCGCGGCACCCCGGAGGCGCTGCGCGCGGGACGGCTGTATCTCGCCTACACCATCACCAGCGGGCTGGTGCTGCTGGTCGCGGTGATCGCGCTGAACCTGCTGGCGGGTTCGCAGCCGTTCGAGTCGGGCGGCTACCTGCAGCACCTGCCGGGCGAGCTGCACGGTCTCCTGCAGATCATCGGGCTGGCGCTGATCGCCGGCTTCGCGGTCAAGGCGGCGCTGATCCCGCTGCATTCCTGGCTGCCGCGGGCGATGGTCGCGCCGGCCCCGGTCAGCGCCCTGCTGCACGCGGTGGCGGTGGTCAAGGCGGGGGCCTTCGGTCTCGTGCGCACCCTGAACGACGTGTTCGGCCTGGAGCTGGCCGCAACCCTGCACCTGACCGACGTGCTGCTGGTGCTGGCCGCGCTGACCATCATCTACGGGTCCATCCAGGCCCTGCGTGCCCACGACATCAAGCAGCGGCTGGCGTTCTCCACGGTCAGCCAGGTTTCCTACATCGCACTGGGCGTGGCGCTGGCCGGACCGCTCGGGGTGGTCGGCGGACTGGTACATCTGGTGCATCAGGGCCTGACCAAGATCACGCTGTTCTTCTGTGCCGGCAACTTCGCCGAGACCCTGGGCATCCACGAGATCCGAGAGATGCGCGGGGTCGGCCGGCGCATGCCACTGACCATGGCGGCGTTCACGGTTGGCGGGCTGGGCATGATCGGGCTGCCGCCGCTGGCCGGGTTCATCTCCAAGTGGTACCTGGGGCTGGGCGCGCTGGAGGGGGATGCGGTCTGGATCCTCGGCGTGCTGGCGCTGAGCAGCCTGCTCAACGCGGCGTATTTCCTGCCGCCCATCATCGCCGGATGGATGGCCGAACCGGAGGTGACCCGGCCACCAGCGCACAAGACGCGCTTCGAGAGCCACTGGATGTTGCTGTTCCCGACCCTGTTCGTGGCCGTGCTGGCGCTGCTGCCGGGCCTGCTGGCCGGGCTGGAACTGAGCCCGCTGGGCTGGGTGGAACGGATCGTCGAACGCGGATATGTCCTGGTGCCGGGCAGTGACATGGAGAACGGCACGGGGGTAACGCCATGAACGCGTTCATCCTGCTCGGGGTGCCGCTGCTTCCGCTGCTGCTGGCCGCGGCGCTGTCGCTGCGGCCGGGCCGCGCGCCGCTGCGTCTGGTGCCCTGGGCGGCGCTGCCTGCCCTGCTGCTGGCCGCGCTGGGCCCGGAGGGCAAGCAGGCCTCGCTGCCGTGGCTGCTGACCGGGGTGGAGCTCGGGCTGGATCCGCTCGGCCGGATCTTCCTCGTCCTGACCGCCGGCCTGTGGCTGGCCGCCGGGCTGCACGCGCTGCACGAACGCGCGGACGATCCCGCCCGGCGGCGATTCTTCGTGTTCTTCCTGCTGTCGATGGCGGGCAACCTGGGGCTGATCCTCGCGCAGGACGCCGCGTCGTTCTACCTGTTCTTCTCGCTGATGAGCCTGTCGGCCTGGGGCCTGGTGGTGCACAAGCGCAGCACCGAGGCCTGGATGGCCGCACGGCTGTATCTGGTGCTGTCGGTGTTCGGCGAGGTCGCACTGTTCGCTGGTCTTATGCTCGCCATCCACCAGGCGGGCGGCGAGACCGCGCTGGCGGCCATCGCCGCGGCACGACCCGAGGGCGCGGCGATGGTGCTGCTGGTGCTGGGCCTGGGCATCAAGGCCGGCATGCTCGGGGTGCACTTCTGGCTGCCACTGGCCCATCCTGCCGCACCGATACCCGCCAGCGCGGTGCTGTCGGGCGCCATGATCAAGGCCGGGCTGCTGGGCTGGATGCGCCTGCTGCCGCTGGATGCCACGGGCCACGCCGTGCTCGGCGAGGTGCTGATCGGGCTGGGGCTGGCAGCGGCCTTTCTGGGGGCACTGGCAGGGGTCTTCCAGGCGCGCCCCAAGACCATCCTGGCCTACTCCTCCATCAGCCAGATGGGCCTGATGACCACCGGGGTCGGGCTCGCGCTGCTACTTCCGGCGATGCGCGAACCGCTGCTGTTCGCGGTGGCGATGTACGCCCTGCACCACGGGCTGGCCAAGGGATCGCTGTTCCTCGCGGTGGATGTCGCCGGACGCCTGCCGTCGGCCACTGCGGCCCGCTACGCGGCCCTGGCGCTGATCGTGCTGCCGGGCCTGTCGCTGGCCGGCCTGCCGTTCACCAGCGGCGCGCTGGCCAAGGAATGGCTCAAGGCCCCGCTGGCGCCGGATGCCGCGGGCCCGGCCGACACCCTGCTGACCCTGGCCGCGACCGGGACCACCCTGCTGGTGCTGCGCTTTCTCTGGCGCCTGCGCGCGGAGCTCGCCACGCGCACGGCACCCGAGGCCACCGGCCGCTGGCTGCCCTGGGCCGGCCTGGCGACGATGTCGCTGATCCTGCCGGGGCTGGCGGTACTGCTGGGCTGGCTGTCCCCGGAGCTGGACCCGCCCGTGCTGACCGGCATTTCGTTGCTGTGGCCGATCGCACTGGGGCTGGGGCTGGCCGCGGCAGGACTGGTGCTGCTGCGTGACCGGGGTCTGCGCGGCGTGCCCGAAGGGGATGTAGCGGTGCTGGCCAACGCCCTGATCCACGCCGCGCGGCAACTGCATGCGCGGGTGAGCCCGCTGCGCGAGATGCGCATGCAGCCGCGCACACGGGCGCGGCTGCGTTATCTGCAACGCAGCGCCCGGCACGATCTGCTGCAGGCGGAGCTCAGGATGACCCGCTGGGGCCGCGTGGCACTGCTGTTCGGCCTGACGCTGCTGGGCCTCTACGCCGCGATGGCGCTGATACCCTGAAGCGATGTCCGGGCCCGCCGTGCCCCGGGCGAGGGTCAGCGGCGCACGAACTCCGCGATCAGGTCGGCGGCATCGTCGGCGAAGAAGTCGCGGAAGAAGTGATCGGCACCGAGGACTGTATCCACCCGGATCCGGTCGTCGTCTTCCAGCGCCTCCATGCGGTCGGGCAGCTCCGGCACCACGTCGTCTTCCTCGCCGATGATCACCTGGGTATCGGTCCCGATACCGTCGATCACGCTGGGGGTGTCGTGCTGCGGGCCGGGCTCGTAGTAGCCGATGAACGCCCGCGGTGCGACCTCCAGCGCCTCGCACTGCAGGAAGCGGTGATCCTCCAGCATGTCCCCGTTCGCTTCGGCCAGTTCGCGCGCGGCTTCCAGGGCCTCGTCCAGCGAGGTGCCGGTCTGCTCGAGGAACTGTTCGGCGTTTTCATCGGCGTCGAAGGTGGCCGGCGCCAGCAGGGTCAGGCCGGCGATGTTGTCCGGTTCCCGCTCGGTCAGGTAGCGGGCGATCTGATTGCCGCCGCGGGAGTGCCCCATCAGGGTAACCGGTCCGTAACCCTGGTCCGCCAGCCATTCCTGCCACGCCCCCAGTTCATCCATGTGTTCCTCGGGACCATGGGTCACCGGGGCGTCGCACTCGAACATCCCCTCGCGCTCGTCGATCCCGAAGCTGAGGTTGATCGACAGGGTGTTGAGTCCGTGCTGTTCGGCCAGCAGGTCCTGCACCGCGGTCATCACCTCCATGCGACCGTGGGCCAGGGTGCCGTGCAGCATCAGCACCACGCCGTCCTCCGGCGCGGCGCCACTGCCTTCGGCGAGATGCCCAACCAGGTTCAGGCCGTCGTGTTCGAGGGTGACGCGTTCGGCCGCGGTGGCCGGCAGGCTGACGCCCAGGGCCACGGCCATCGCCGTCAGGGCAGGAAGGGTCTTTTGCATGGTGATTCTCCGCGATCAGGGATTCGGGCGGGCCTCAGGCAAAGACCCCGCAGGGCCCGCAAATATTCCTCGATCGGACGGCCATGGACGTATTGACGTTCGCGCAAATGGCCGCATACTCGGAGTTGTCATCCGACCCCGGGTCTACCCGGTTTCCTGATGGCACCCGTTGCCGGGTGCCATGCGGCATCGGCGCCACGATGTGAAGCTGTCGGATATCGGACGCCGATTGCGCGGGCCATCAAGGCCGGCAGGGCGTCCATGTCGGAGGGCTTCCGACAGCATCGAGGCGTGTTGTGCACCACCCGTCGGAATACGAGTCGCTGACCTTCCCGCAGCGCGGCCTGATCCTTTTCTACCTTGCGGTCGCCGGGTTCTATTTAATCTGGCGTTTCACCACCCTCAACCCCGAGGCTCTGGCCTTCTCCTGGCTGGTGTACGGCGCCGAGATCTACGGCGTGCTGACCATGGTCATGCACGTGATCATGAACTGGCGCCTGAGCGTGCATACGCCACCGCCGGCGCCCGAGGGGCTCAAGGTGGACATCCTGGTGCCCACCTACAACGAGCCCGAGGCCGTTGTCCGGCGCACCCTGCTGGCCTGTGTGCGCATGGATTATACGCACGAGACCTGGCTGCTGGACGACGGCAACCGTCCGGAGATGAAGGCCCTGGCGGAACGTCTGGGCTGTCACTACCTGGCGCGCGAGAACGGCGAACATGCCAAGGCCGGCAACCTGAACAACGCGCTGGCCCACGCGCAGGGCGACTTCGTCGCGATCTTCGATGCCGATCACGCCCCGCACCGTCACTTCCTGACCAATACCCTGGGCTATTTCAACGACCCGGATCTCGCGTTCGTGCAGACGCCGCAGGACTTCTACAACCTGGATTCCTACCAGCACCGCATGGATCCGGACCGCAAGCAGCTGTGGACCGAACAGTCGCTGTTCTTTCGCGTGATCCTGCGCGGCAAGGACACGCACAACGCGGCGTTTTTCTGCGGCAGCTGCGCCATCGCCCGGCGTCGCTGCCTGGACGAGATCGGCGGATTCGCCACCGGCACGGTCACGGAGGACCTGCACACCTCGATCCGGCTGCACGAACGGGGCTACCGCTCGATCTATCACGCGGAGCCGCTGGCCTTCGGCATCGCGGCCATCGATCCGGAAGGCTTCCTCAAGCAGCGCCTGCGCTGGGGCCAGGGCGCCATGCAGGTCTGGCGCCAGGAGCGGGTACTGACCAACCCGGGTCTGACCTGGCCGCAACGGATGAACTACTTCGCCAGCATGCTGACCTATTTCGACGGCTGGCAGCGCCTGATCTTCTACACCATCCCGGCGATCGTGCTGATCACCGGCGTCCTGCCGATCAGCGTGTCGGTGACGGAGTTCCTGATGGTGTTCGTGCCATACATGCTGCTGAGCTTCTGGGCCTTTGAGGAGCTCACGCGGGGCTACGGGCGCACCGTCATCATCGAGCAGTACAACTTCGCCCGCTTCGCGATCTTCGCCCGCGCGACCCTGGGCCTGTTCCGGCGGCACCTCGCGTTCCGCGTGACGCCCAAGAGCCGCCACAAGGACGGTGCCGGACCGCGGCCCCTGCGGGTGCAGTGGTTCATCCTGGCCTTCAACGCCCTCGCGATCCCGGCGGGCATTGCGCTGTATTTCCTGCACGCACACCTGCCGGGTGATGCCCTGATCGCCAACGTGCTATGGGCCAGCCTGCTGATCCTGATCGCGGTCTCGCTGTTCCGCTACACCGCGCGCAACGCGAGCTTCCACCGCGCGGAATACCGTTTCCCCATCCCGGTGGCCATGTCGCTGACCGCACCCGACCAGGCGCCCCGGCTGCTGACCGTGGACGACCTCTCGCCCGGCGGCTGCCGGGCCTACGGCATGCTGCCCGGCGCACGCGACGAAGACACGCCCCTGAGCGTGAAGCTGCATCTGCCCGGCGGCCCGCTGGAACTGTCGGCCCGCGTGCGCTTCTCGCGCAGCGAGACCGCGCCCGATGGCGAGCGCTTCAGCCGGGTACACGGGCTGCATTTCGAGGCGATGAGCGACTCCGCGCGCGAACGCCTGGAGGCCTTCCTGCACGGCAACGACCTGCAATGGCATGTGCAGGGCTTCAGCGAACAGCAGCGGACCCCGCTGATGCGGCTGGCCGAACGCCGGCGCGCCACGCCGGCGCCGGAAGAAGCCACGGAGGCACCTCGCCCGCCGGTCGCCGACTTTGCCCGTCAACTCGCGTCGGTGCACTACTGGAGCGCCTGCGAGTGCCGGTTCCCGGTGCAGTATGACGACGAGGTCTTCCATGGCGTGGTGACCGTGGAAGCGCTGCCGGATGGCGTCTCCTACCTGCTCGTCAACCGCCCGCTGATCGCCGGCGGCGCCATCGAGATCCACACCCGTCCGTACAACACCGGGACCCGCGTGCTTCAGGCCACCATCGGCCCGTCGCGCCTGCTGGCCACCGCCGATGGCCCGGTCCACCTCTATCAGCTCCAGCCTCAGGAGGAGACGACTCCATGTCCGCAGCCCGCCGACACCACCGCCACCACGGCCTGATCCGCGCGGCCGCCCTGCTCCTGCCGCTGGCCGTACTCGCCCTGCCCGCGCGCGCGGACTGGCTGGGTCTGGCCGGCGTCGAGGGTCTGTTCGACGGTGGCTATGCCTATACCACCGCGATCATCCCCAACGACGGCGAGCTCGGCAACGGCTGGGCGCAGCGCTATCGCGTGGACTATTCGCAGTACGAATACCCCGAGAACGACACCACCGTGAAAGGCCGGGCCACCGGGGCCTCGGCCGCGCTGGGCTACCAGTTCCCGGTACAGGATGGCTGGCTCAGTACCTATGTCGGGGCGGCCTGGTACCACACCCGACTGGACCCCGAGCCCGATGACAGCGACGTGGTCGGCGGACGGCTGCGCGCGGTCCTGGACATGGATGCCGGGCGCATCATCGACGAACGCTGGATCCTCACCGGCGGGGTCAGCGTCACCCCGGCCGACCGTGCCTACTGGACCCGCGGCCGGGCGATGCGACGACTGGGCGACAGCCGCTACTACCTCGGGCCGGAGGTGTTGTTCCACGGGGACCGCGACTACGACGCCGTCCATCGCGGACTGGCCCTGCAGATGCGCGAGGTCCGCCCCGGCCTCGACATGGTCGTGAAGACCGGACACAAGCAGATCCGCGACGGTGGCGATTCCGGGGGTTACCTCGGGCTTGAACTGGTGCGTCACTTCCGCTGACGCGGCCGGCCCGGCACGGGTGACATCCCGCCCGCGTCGCGGCAGGATGAGAGCCGGGTCAGATACGGGCCATACAGGGGAAGTGCATTGGAAGACCAGCCGGAGCAGTCGCCCTCGAACTGGCATGCCCGCGAAGCGCGGGACGTCGCGGATGAGCTGAAGAGCCACACGGACCACGGGCTGTCGCAGGATCAGGCCGGCGAGCGGCTGCAGAAACACGGCCCCAATCGTCTGCCCGAAGCGGAGCAGGCCGGACCGCTCAAGCGCTTCCTGCTCCAGTTCCACAATGTCCTGATCTATATCCTGATCGCGGCGGCCGTGGGCACTGCGCTGCTGGATCACTGGCTGGACACCTGGGTGATCCTCGGGGTGGTCCTGATCAACGCCATCATCGGCTTCGTGCAGGAGGGCAAGGCGGAAAAGGCGCTGGATGCCATCCGCGACATGCTCTCGCCTCAGGCGGTGGTGCTGCGCGACGGCCAGCGGCGCACCATCCCCGCCGAGGAGCTGGTCCCGGGCGATATCGTACTGCTGAACGCGGGTGACCGCGTGCCGGCGGACCTCCGCCTGTTCTCCGTGCACAACCTGCGCGTGGACGAAGCCGTGCTGACCGGCGAGTCCCTGCCGGTGGACAAGGAGACCGAGCCCGGCCCGGAAAAGTCGGACCTCGGGGATCGCCGCAACATGGCCTTCTCCGGAACCATGGTCGCCTACGGGCAGGGCCGTGGCGTGGTGGTGGCCACCGGCGAACGCACCGAGATCGGCCACATCACCACCATGCTGGGCGAGGTCGAAAAGCTGACGACCCCGCTGCTGGCCCAGATCGCGCAGTTCGGGCGGTGGCTGTCGGTCGGCATCGTGGGCCTCGCGGCGCTGACCTTCGCCTTCGGCTACTGGGTGCGGGACTACGCCCTGGTGGAGACCTTCCTGGCGGCGGTCAGCCTGGCGGTGGCCGCGATCCCCGAGGGCCTGCCGGCGATCATGACCATCACCCTGGCGATCGGCGTGCAGCGCATGGCCATGCGCAACGCCATCATCCGCCGCCTGCCCGCGGTGGAGACCCTGGGATCGGTCACCACCATCTGCTCGGACAAGACCGGGACCCTCACGCGCAACGAGATGACGGTGCGCACCATCGTGACCACCACCAGCGTGACCTCGGTCTCGGGCACCGGCTATGCCCCGGACGGCGGTTTCTCGCGCGACGAAGCCGAGATCGACCCGCAGGAGGACGCGGTGCTGTCGCGGGCGATCCATGCGGGGCTTTTGTGTAACGACGCCGAACTCCATCATCGCGACGGCCAGTGGTTCATGGAGGGGGCGCCCACCGAGGGCGCGCTGGTGACCCTGGCGGCCAAGGCCGGACTGGATCCGGCGTCGCATCGCGCCGAACACCCGCGGGCCGACGTCATCCCCTTCGACTCCGCCTACAAGTACATGGCCAGCCTGCACCATGACCATCACGGCAACGGCTGCATCTTCGTCAAGGGGGCCCCGGAAAGGCTGTTGACCATGTGCGGCAAGGAGCTGGGGCCGGAGGGTGAACGCCCGCTGGACGAACGTGCCTGGCGCGAACGGATCGACGCCATCGCGCGCGGCGGGCAGCGCCTGCTGGCGGTGGCGATCCGTTCCACCGACGCCAGCCAGACCGCACTGCAGGACTCGGATCTGGAAGACCAGCGACTGATCCTGGTGGGGATCTTCGGCATCATCGACCCGCCCCGCGACGAGGCGATCGAGGCGGTGCGCAAGTGCCGCGACGCCGGCATCCGGGTCAAGATGATCACCGGCGACCACGCGGTGACGGCGAAGGCCATCGCCGCCGAGCTGGGCATCCGCGCCCGTGGCGGCGCGATGGACGGGCAACAGATCGAGGCCGCCTCCGACGAGGAACTGCGCCGACAGGTGCGCGACGTGGACGTGTTCTCGCGCGCCACCCCCGAACACAAGCTGCGCCTGGTCACCGCCATCCAGGCCAACGGCCAGGTGGTCGCGATGACCGGCGACGGCGTGAACGACGCCCCGGCGCTCAAGCGCGCCGATGTCGGCGTGGCCATGGGGATCAAGGGCACCGAGGCCTCGCGCGAGGCCTCCGAGATGGTGCTGGCGGACGACAACTTCGCCTCCATCGCCAACGCGGTGGAGGAAGGCCGCACGGTCTACGACAACCTGAAGAAGGCCATCCTGTTCCTGCTGCCCACCAACGGCGGCCAGGCCTTCACCATCGTCGCCGCCATCCTGCTCGGACTGACCCTGCCCCTGACCCCGGTGCAGGTGCTCTGGGTCAACATGGTCACCGCGGTGACCCTCGCCCTCGCGCTGGCCTTCGAGCCCACCGAGCCGGGGGTCATGCAGCGCCGGCCTCGACCGCCGGGTACGCCTCTGCTGTCCGGATTCCTGCTGTGGCGGGTGGCCTTCGTCTCCGTGCTGCTGGTCGCCGGCACCTTCGGCCACTTCCTGTGGCTGGAGCATCAGGGTGTCCCCGACGACTTCGCCCGCACGGTGGCGATCAACACCCTGGTCATGGGGCAGCTGTTCTTCCTGTTCAACAGCCGCTACATCCTGGAACCGGTATTCAACCGCGCCGGGCTGCTGGGCAGCCGCGCGGTGCTGATCGCGGTGGCCGTGCTGATCCTGCTGCAGGGCCTGTTCACCTACGCCCCGCCGCTGCAGTTCCTGTTCGGCACCGCGGCCATCGGCCTCGAGGAATGGCTGCGCATCCTCGCCTTCGGCGTGATCCTGTTCGTGCTGGTCGAGACCGAGAAAACCATCCTGCGCCGCCGCGGGTTCGACCCGCACGGTCAGGGCAAGGCCGGTACCCGATCGAACCAGGGCGACACCGTCTCGAGCTGACCGGCAAGACTGAACAGACCGGCCTCGCCGGTCACCGGTGCGACGAACTGTACGCCCACGGGCAGGTTGTGCGGGGTCCAGTGCAGGGGTACCGACATCGCCGGCGCGCCGGTCAGATTGGCCAGCTGGGTGAACGGGACCCGTCCCAGCTCGTCACAAGCCAGGCGCTCGATCAGCCCGGAGGCCCGCAGCAGCGGGAGCGTCCCCGACCGCAGCACGACCTCCAGGACCGTGCGCTGCCACCCGGGCAGTGCGGTCTCCCCGATGCGGGGCGGCGGCCGTGCGACCGTGGGCGTCAGGTACAGGTCGTATTGCCGGTGGAAGTCGTGCATCGCGTGCCGGTAACGGTTCCAGCGCTCGTGCGCGGCAACGTAATCCGCCGCGGACAGCGAGCGTCCGAGCGCCGCCATCACCCGGGTCTCGAGCTCGAAACCCGCAGCACCCGCACCGGTACGCTGGCGCACCCGCTCCACCATCGCGGCTACCTGGCCGAACCACAGGGTCAGCCAGTCGCGCGCCAGCTGCTGACCGTCGATCGCCGGTTCCGCCTCCTCGACGCGGTGACCCAGCCCCTCCAGCAGGCGGGCCGTCCCCTCCACGGCCGCATGGCACTCAGGATGCACCTGCATCCCGATGGGCGAACGGGTCGCATACCCGATGCGCAAGGAACCGGGTACGGCCGCCACCGCCTCGGAAAACGGCCGTGCGGGCGAGCCCCCGAGCGCGGCATCCAGCAGTGCCGCGCTGTCGCGCACGCTGCGGGAGATCACATGATGCACCGCGGCGCCGTGCATCCATTCGGAAAACGCCGGACCCACAGGGGTACGCCCCCGCCCCGGCTTGAACCCGAACAGCCCGCAATGCGAGGCGGGGATGCGGATCGAACCACCGCCATCGTTGGCCCCGGCCACGGGGACGATGCCGGCGGCCACGGCCGCGGCCGCGCCCCCGCTGGAACCGCCCGGCGAAAGCGCCGGATCCCACGGGTTGCGGGCCGGGCCGTGGACCACGGGCTCGGTCACCGACCGGGCGCCGAACTCCGGGGTGTTCGTCCGGCCGAACACCACCAGCCCCGCCGCCCGCCAGCGGCGGGTGATCCCGGCTTCGACCTCCGCACTCGCGCCGGCATCCCGCAGCGCACGACAGCCCCGGTCGCTGCCCTCGCCGGCCAGCTCCTGAAACAGGTCCTTCACCAGGAACGGAACGCCGGCGAACGGCCCGGCCGGCGGATCGGCCTCCGCCTCCTCGCGAGCCCTGGCATCGCGGCGGGCCACCACCGCATTGAGTTCCGGGTTCACGGCATCCGTGCGCGCCAGGGCGCACTCCAGCAGCTCCCGCGCCGTAGTCTGCCCGTCGGCGACGGCCGCCGCCATGGCCATCGCATCCATTCGCCGATACTCTTCGAAATCCATCCGCGGCTCCCGGCACGTACCCGACCGCGATGTTACGGGTATCCGCTGTCCCCGGCAGCCCACCGGGCCATCGGTACGGATCCTGGCCCGGCCGTACGTGGTCTTACGGGAGTCGATCCGGAACAACGGTCACCGGAGGTCACATGCTGCAGGCCCGATACCGACAGACCCCGGGAACGCTTTGCGTACTGGCCCTGGCCCTGTGGGGGCTGCCCGCACCGGCAGACGATAACGCGGCGACGGTAGTCTGGGAGGAACCGGTCGAGGTCGCGCGCGGCGAGGCCTGGCGTGGCCCCTGGCGCATGAACGATTCGGACTTCCGTTATGTCGATGACGCCTCGGTGGCCATCAACGACCACGGCGAGGTGGTGGTCGTCTGGACCGACCAGGCGGAACAGGCCCTGTTCCTGCAGCGTTATGACCGCGAGGGCCATGCGATCTTCGACCGTCCCACGCGCATCGGCGGGGAGCCGGACACCTTCTCCTGGCTGCCGCGGGTCGCGATCGAGCCGGATCCGGAGGACCCCGACGGCTTTACCGTGCATCTGCTGTGGCAGGAGATCCTGTTCACAGGAGGCGACCACGGCGGCGAGATCCTGTACGCCCGATCGCACGATGGCGGTCGCAGCTTCGAGGACCACAGGAATCTTTCCCGCTCGCGTGACGGGGCCGGCAAGGGCCGCATCACCGCGCACCGCTGGGACAACGGCAGCCTGGACCTGCTGCTCGGGGCCGACGACGAGGTGATCGCCGCCTGGACCGAGTACCGGGGGCCGCTGCGCGTCGCCCGCTCCACGGACGCGGGCGACGCGTTCACCGATCCGGTCACCGTGAACCCGGATGGCGACGCGCCGGCACGCGCCCCGGCGCTCGCGCAGGCGCCGTCCGGTCGCATGCTGCTGGCCTGGGCAAAGGGCGACCGCCCGCAGGCGGACATCCGCATCGCCTTCTCGGACGATGCGGACGAAGGCTTTTCCGCACCGGCCACCGCGCTGGAACACCCCGGCCATGCCGACGCGCCGTCGCTGGTAGTGGACACGGACGGCGTGGTTCACCTGGCCTTCGGGGCGATCCCGGCCAACGACCTGGAGGATTATCGCCAGCCCCACCATCGCCGGCTGCATGTCAGCCGGGCGGAGGCCGACACGCTGGAGTTCGCGCCACCGTCCCGCCTGGACGCCGACGACTGGCCCGGCAGCTTTCCCACACTGGCGCAGGACGACCACCGCCTGTATCTGGTGTGGCAGCGCTACCCCCATCCGACGGATCGCCCCCGGGGCCTGGCATTCACCCACGCGCCACGGGAATCCGCGGCCTTCGGTCCCGTCGAACCGGTCCCCGGCACGCTGGACACGCCCTACAGCGGCGGGCTGCAGGGGCAGCTGAAACGACGTCTGGCGGTCAACCGCTACGGCGAGATCGCGGTGGCCCGGAGCCGCTTCATGCCCGGCCAGCACAGCGACATCCTGCTGATTCGCGGCCAGATCGAGGAGGAACAATGACATCCGGGGCCTACTCACTGATGATCCACGGCGGCGCGGGGGCGCTGCGCGAAGTGCAGGACGCGGCGGCCGCCGAGGCGTATCACGCCGCGCTGCAGGGGATTCTGGAGGCCGGCCGCGAGCGTCTGGCGCGGGGCGAACGCGCCCTGGATACCGTTGAGTACTGCGCAGCGCGGCTCGAGAACGATGCCCTGTTCAACGCCGGCACCGGCGCCGCTCTGACCCGCGAGGGGTCCGTGGAGCTGGACGCCGCGATCATGGATGGCGCGGCTCTCGCTGCGGGGGCCGTCGCGGCGGTTCGCGGCATCGCCAACCCGGTCCACCTGGCGCGGGCAATCCTCGAAGACGGAGAACACGTACTACTGGTCGCGGACGGCGCCGCCGCCTTCGCCCGCGAGATCGGGATGCCGCAGGTGGACGAAGACACCCTGATCACCCCGCAGCGGCGGGAACAGCTGGAACGCGCCCTGCGCCGGGGCCAGGTCACGCTGGATCATGACGAGCCCGCGCCCGGAACCATCGGCGCGGTCGCGCGCGATCGCCACGGCCATCTGGCCGCGGCCACCTCCACCGGCGGGATGACCGGCCAGCGCTCGGGCCGGGTCGGCGACTCGCCCATCCCCGGCGCGGGCTTGTACGCGGACGATGCCACCGCCGCCATCTCCGCCACCGGGCACGGCGAGGATTTCCTGCGCAGCGTCTTCGCCAGGGACCTGGCCGACCGCATCCGCCACCTCGGTCTGGACGCCCGCGAGGCCCTGAGCACAAGCCTGCAGCACCTGCACGAACGGATCGGCGGCTACGGCGGGGCCATCGCGATCGACCATGCCGGGCGCTGCGCGGCCGGCACCACCACCCCGCGCATGCTCCACGGCTGGATCGAACACGGAGGGCCGACCCGTACCGGCGTCGAGCCCCCGCCCCTCCCGCCTGCCCGTTGACCGGGCCACGCCGCGAGCCCCGGAACGGGGTTGCCCGCCGAACGGGCCTCACCCACCGGGGCTCAGCGTTCCCGCCGTTCCGCGGCCGCGTTCCAGTGCCGCCCCATGCGGCTGCCCAGCCAGACCCCCGCGATCCACAGCACCAGCGACACGGCCACGTAAAGCGCGGCACGACCCGGATCGCCCGACTGCATCAGCCACAGGCTTTCCAGACTGAACACCGAGAACGTGGTGAACCCGCCGCAGAACCCGGCCAGCACGAACTGCCGGGTCACCGGATCGGCCGGGCGACAGCCCCCCGGCGCACTGATCACCGCATACAGCCCGATCAGCCAGGACCCGGCGATGTTGACCACGAGCGTATCCCAGGGAAACCCGGTGCCCACCAGGTGCAGCCCGGTCCACGACAGGCCGTACCGCGCCATGCTGCCCAGCGCGGCCCCCAGCGCGACGAACGCGGACAGCCGGACGTCATACCCCGTCATGCCGCCCCGCCCGCCGCACGAGCCAGACCGTAGCCCAGGGAAACCAGCGTCAGCCCGCCGGCCAGCGTCAGCAGGACGTAGAGCACCGCCGGGCGCAGGCCGTCACGCTCCGCCACGCCCACCACCTGCAGGCTGAACGACGAGACCGTGGTGAAGCTGCCGAGCACGCCCACCACCAGCAGCAGCCAGAGCCAGGAGCTCAGCGCCGGCCCGGACACCCAGCCCAGCGCCAGGCCGATCAGCAGCGCACCGGAGACGTTCACCGCCAGCGTTCCCCAGGGAAACCGGCCGCCGCCCGTACGGTTGTCGATCCACTGCACGAGCCAGAAGCGCGCCAGTCCGCCCAGCGCACCCCCCGCCCCTACCAGCAACAGGACCTGCCACCACGTGATCATCGGGCCATTTTCGGGTCCGGTCATTGCGCTGTCGAGCCACCGCCCCTCCCGCAGGCAGACCACCAAGCTTCCCGCCGGCCGGAATGGTAAAGTGCACGCCCTGATTACCCCGACAAACGCTTCGCAGGAGCATCATGGCGCAGTACATCTACACGATGAACGGCGTGGGCAAGATCGTCCCGCCGAAGAAGTACATCCTCAAGGACATCAACCTGAACTTCTTCCCCGGCGCCAAGATCGGCGTGCTGGGCTATAACGGGGCCGGCAAGTCCACCCTGCTGCGCATCATGGCCGGCGTGGACACCGAAATCGTCGGCGAGGCGCGGCCGCAGCCGGGCATCGAGATCGGCTACCTGCCGCAGGAACCGCACCTCGATCCGGAAAAGGACGTGCGCGGCAACGTGGAAGACGGGGTTGCCTCGGTAAAGGAGGCCCTGACCGAACTGGATCAGGTGTACGCGGCCTATGCCGAGCCGGATGCCGACTTCGACGCCCTGGCCGCCAAGCAGGCCGAGCTCGAAGCGAAGATCGAGGCCGCCGACGGTCACAATCTGGACCGCAAGCTGGAGGTCGCGGCCGACGCCCTGCGCCTGCCGCCGTGGGACGCCGACGTGAACAACCTCTCCGGCGGCGAGCGCCGCCGCGTGGCGCTGTGCCGGCTGCTGCTGTCCAGCCCGGACATGCTGATCCTGGACGAGCCGACCAACCACCTGGACGCCGAGTCCGTGGCATGGCTGGAGCGCTTTTTGCAGGAGTTCCAGGGCACCGTCGTCGCAGTCACCCATGACCGCTACTTCCTCGACAACGTCGCCGGCTGGATCCTCGAGCTCGACCGTGGCCAGGGCATCCCGTTCCAGGGCAACTACTCGCAGTGGCTGGAGCAGAAGGAAAAGCGCCTGAAGCAGGAAGAAAAGGCCGAGGCCGCGCGGCAGAAGGCGATGGAAGCCGAGCTCGAGTGGGTGCGTTCCAATCCCAAGGGCCGCGGCGCCAAGAGCAAGGCCCGCCTGAAGCGCTTCGAGGAGATCGCCTCCAGCGACTACCAGAAGCGTTCCGAGACCAAGGAGATCTACATCCCGCCGGGTCCGCGTCTGGGCGACAAGGTGCTGGAGGTGGACAACCTGTCCAAGCACTACGGCGATCGCGTGCTCTACCAGGGCCTGTCGTTCAACGTGCCGCGCGGTGCGCTGATCGGCGTGATCGGCCCGAACGGCGTGGGCAAGACCACCCTGTTCCGCATGATCTCCGGACAGGAAGAACCGGACGAAGGCACCATCGACGTCGGCGAGACCGTCCAGCTGGCCTACGTGGACCAGAACCGCGATGCGCTGGAGGACGAAAAGACCGTGTGGGAAGAGATCTCCGGCGGTCAGGACGTCATCCGGGTCGGCAACTTCGAAATGCCGTCACGCGCCTATTGCGGCCGCTTCAACTTCAAGGGCCAGGACCAGCAGAAGCGCATGAAGGAGCTCTCCGGCGGGGAGCGCAACCGCGTGCACCTCGCCAAGCTGCTGCAAAGCGGCGGCAACTTCCTGTTGCTGGACGAACCGACCAACGACCTCGACGTCGAGACCCTGCGCGCACTGGAAGAGGCCCTGCTGGACTTCCCCGGCTCCGCGATCGTGATCTCGCACGATCGCTGGTTCCTCGACCGTATCGCCACCCACATCCTCGCGTTCGAGGAAGATGGCAACGTGGTGTTCTTCGAAGGCAACTACCAGGAGTACGAGGAAGACCGCCACAAGCGGCTCGGCCCGGAGGCCGACCAGCCGCACCGGGTCAAGTACAAACGCCTCGCGGACTGACCCTGCCGTCCCCCGAAGGCCCGGCCCCGCCGGGCCTTCATTCCATTGTGCTCAGCCGTTCATTCCTTCTCCGAGAGGCGCAGCCGACCGAGGCGCCGCACCTGAGGACTGGTGGACAGATCCGCAGGCAAGATCGTCGCCGGATTCGGATCGGGTACCGGGTGCGGACTTAAGCCCCCCGCGACGAAACGGCGTTCCTGCCGCAGTCGATGATAGGCCCCGACCAGTTCCTCTTCGTTGACGGGTTCGGGCATCACCGCCTGACCCTGCCCCATTGATCCGGCACCGCGTGCCTCCAGCCATTCGCGAACCAGTTCCCGGACATCCACATCGGGGAAGGGCTGGTCGAGACGGGCGGCGACCACGATGGTGGGCGCCAGTTCCGCCTGACGCATCGCCTGATAGACCAGTTCGCTGCAGACCATATGCTCCGGGTCGAAACAGATCAGGTGATCGACCAGTTCGCGCAGCAGCCAGCGAAGACAACCGTCTGCCGGAATCCGGTCACGCACGGCCGCGACTGCCGCCAGCTGCACCAGCATGTCCACGGGGTAATCCACGCCGACCTGCTCGCTTGCTGCACGGGCCAGTCCTTCCCGTTGCACCTCGCCCGGCGGGTTACCGTCATCGGCGGTTGGGCGAAAGACCTCAATGAAGTGATAAGCGTCGGTCTGACGCAGTCGCTCGTCGAGGGCCACCATGCGTGACCGTGGCATGGCCGCCTCGACGAAATGGGTGTCGGAACACATGATCGCCGCATGGCTGTAGACCGAATCACCGAACCAGGCGATCAGATCCGAAAGCGAGCTTCTGCCCCGCATCAGCAGGATATCGCCTGCCCGCAGCTCGGTGGTGTCAATATACGGTTTCATCGTGGACATCCCTCCCTGTCGACTCGAAATCCACCGGGTCGGGGGCACGGACCACACGGTTGCGGCCACCTCCCTTTGCCCGATAGAGCGCATCGTCCGCCCGCTCTAAAAGATGCTCCAGCGATTCGCCATACCCCCGATGGGCGAGGCCGATCGAAACCGTGAGATGAATCTCATGCCCGTCCACGCGCCTGCAGTCCTTGCTGACCGCCTCACGCAGGGTCTCGGCAACTCGACTGGCGTCACCGAGATTCTCCTCCAGCACCACAACAAACTCCTCGCCGCCATAACGCGCGACCAGATCGTGCTGACGCAAATGGCGCTGCAGGGTACGGGCCGCCTCCTGCAGACAACGATCGCCGAAGGCATGGCCATGGGTGTCGTTCAGAGCCTTGAAGTGGTCCAGATCGACGAACAACACGCTCAGTGGACGATCTGCCAATTGCGCGCCCTGCGCCAGCTCCTGCAGACGTTCGTTCAGCCGCGCCCGGTTCGGCAAGCCGGTCAGGGCATCGGTGACTGCCCGCCGCCGCGCCTGATGCATTTCGCGCTCGGCATGGCGTGCCGCCAGGGCACCGGCGAGAACCAGCACCAGGGCGCTGGTCACATGCGTGGCGGGGTGGGCGTATTCCAGCCACCCGGGCGTCCCTTCGCCCATCAGGAAATAGCCGGCGCGAGCCATCACTACCACGGTCACACCTCCCCAGCCCGCGAGGTAGAACCACGCCTGACCGACACCGGCGCGTGCCTGCAGAACGGCCACCCCCAGCGTGATCGTCGCGAGCACCAGCAACAGGAGGTTCATCCACCCCGCAAGCCATGCACCCGGGAACACCAGCCCCGCCAGCAGGAATCCGGCCACCACCCACAGCAGGCCGCGAAACACCCGCGCCAGCCGCGGGAAGGCCCGGCGAATGTCGAGAAACAGGTAGAGGGCGGAAAACGCCGCCAGAGTGCCGATACTCGCAACCAGGCTGGCCGCCTGTAGCGCTACGCCCCCATCGACGGGCCCGGGCCAGAGCACCAGCGCTTCCCCGCTCAGAACCGCAAAGTACACCCCGCCAAAGAACACCCACACGCCCAGAAGCCCGTGCGCCAGACGTCGCAGGGTCGCAGCGAAGATCGCGCTAACCAGGCCAAGAAGCACACTGGCCGCCAGCACTGCGGAGGTAAAGCGCACGCGTTGACGATCGGACTCGAGGTAGGACGACGCCGATGTCGCACTCAGACCGATGGGCTGTGAACGGGCCTCGAGGATCCGGAAATAAACGGGATGATCCGGACTCGCGGACTCCAGCTCCAGTGCGAGACGGTGCCGGGAACCGACTACCGGGGCGTCAGGGTCGAACAGTTCCAGTGTCTCCGGTCGGTAATCTGGCGGGCGGTACACCACCAGACGCGCATCGAACACCTCCCGCAGCGCCAGCACCCGGGGCTCACGGTTGTCCTCCCGCGACTCGAACCGCACCCGCCACCAGCGGCTGTGATCGCGCTCGATGGCCGTTCGCCCCGGCTGCGCCTCCCAGTCCAGCTCGGCCAGGGCCGCGGCATCCGGGTCCTCCGGGACGGCCTCCTCTGCCAGGGAATCGATGTGGAGGTTCGCGTCGGCCACCGACATCGCCGGGACGAGGGAAAACAGCAACAACGCACCCCGCAGGATCACGCCAGTCACGAATCCCGCGCCTCCCGGACACGGCACCCTGCTCCCGTCTTCTCCGCGCCGGCCACCCCAGGGATCATGCAGACTTCAAACCTTTCCGAATTTAACGCCCTAAAATACCACACCCCGGATCAGGTAGAGCCGCGAGCACTCACCCTTGACCACACCATTGGCGAGGAATAACACTTGAACCCTGCGGCAAACGGAGAGCGAGCTTGTTTCGGTATTTCGGCTTTGGCTCCAACCTGGATCTGATCTCGCTGCGGGCCAAGGGAGTGGAGCCGGTGCGCTCGCGGGCCGCCGTGCTCCACGGCTGGCAGCTGCGATTCAATGTCCGGCATTTCTTCCGCCACGAGGGGGGCGTGGGCAACATCGAGCCCTCGGCAACGCCCGGCGACCGCGTGGTGGGCATCCTGCACGAGTGTCCGGACGACAGCCTGCCGGCCCTGGACAAGGTCGAGGCGAAAGGAGCCGGATATGACCGCATCGTGGTCGAGGTGGAGACCCCGGAGGGTAGCGAAAGCGCCTATGCCTATCGCGGGCGGCCGGATTTTCTGGATGATCGCTGCCAGCCCAGCCAGCGCTACCTCAACATCCTGATCCGCGGTGCCGAACGCGCCGGGCTCGATCGGGAACACATTGCCCGGCTGCGCGCCCAGCCAACCCTCGCCGTCGAAGACGCCCCGCCGTTCGAGCACCCCCCTGGCAGCCACCCGCGCTTCGATGCCCGATCGCTGCCCGAATATCCGCATTTCACCGCCCTCTACGGGGCCGTGTTCGACATGAGTGATGCCCGGCCCGCACACACCTGGCTCAGGGACTTCTTTGGCGGACAGGACATGACCCTGTTTCACCTGCGTCGCATGGACACCAGCGACGGCTCGGAAACCCTCGAGGATCTGCGCGTTGATCGACTCGGACCGGCCCAGCGCCAGTACCTGTACAACTATCTGCGGGAATACGACCGCGAATATCGCTATGTCGGGCACTTCGACTACCATTGAGACCACAGCCCCGGCCTGCAAGGAACCCGCATGAGCACATACCCCGCAGCCCTGCCACACGGCACGCTCGAAGAAGTCCATGACGGCGTCTTTTTCGTCACCGGTGCCATGGAAACCCGTCTGCTGGATGCCGACTGGAAATTCAGCCGCAACATGACCGTGATCCGCGACGAAGACCGCCTGATCGTGGTCAACAGCGTGCGTCTGGACAGCGAGGGACTGGCGGCACTGGAGAAGCTCGGGCGGGTCACCGACGTGGTCCGCCTGGGGGCATTGCACGGTCGGGACGACCCGTTCTACGTGCAGCAGTACGGCGCACGTTACTGGGCCCTGCCGGAGATGACGCACGAAACCGGCCTGGCGGCCGACCACCCGCTGGACCCGGACGGGGCCCTGCCGGTGTCCGATGCCGACCTGTTCACCTTCCGGACCACCCGGATCCCCGAAGCCATCCTGCACCTGCACCGCGACGGGGGCATCCTGGTGGCCTGCGATGCACTGCAGAACTGGACGGCCCCCGACACGTTCTTCTCCGACGATTCCCGCGAGCGCATGCGCGAGATGGGATTCTTCACCCCGGCCAACATCGGACCACTCTGGCTGCAGAACGCCGAACCCGGTGCCGAGGATTTCGATCGCCTGATCGAACGGGACTTCCGGCATGCGCTTTGCGGACACGGCGAACCCCTGCGCGACACGGCCCGCGAGGATTATGCGGCGACGTTCGAACGCATCTTCGGGCCCGCATCGTCACGCGAATGAGCGTCCCGCACGCGCTCATCGTCCCCGCCGCATGCCCCGACACCCGTTAGCCGCATGGTCACCGAGGCCCCGCGGCTGACCGGATACCGGGTCGGGCCCATCCTGCGCCGCGACCGCGAACGCGTGCTTTACCACGCACGCGAGGAATGCTCCGGGGAAGAACGGGTCATCGAGACCCTGGCGTCGGATTACCCGTCGCGGCGGCAGCTGGCGGAGATCCGCCGGGACGGACGCATCGCCCGCGCACTGGCGGACGTCGACGGGGTCCTGCAGGTCCATGCCGTGGAGACCTGTGGCCGCGGACGCACGGCGCTGGTGACCGAGCCGGTGACGGAGACCCTGAGCGACCGGCTCGCGCGGGCACCCGACGGCCGGGTGCCGCTCGCGCAGGGGCTGACCATGGGCGGTCGCATCGCGGAGATCCTGGACGGGCTCCATGCCCGGGGCATGGTGCACAAGGCCGTCACCCCCGACCATATCCGTCTGCCCGCCGACGAGGATTCGCCGCGGCTCACCGGGTTCGGTCTGGCCTCGGAGCTCGGGCGCGAACGCCAGGGTTCGCTGGAGGCCGGCAGTCGGGCGCCCCTGCCCTATCTCTCGCCCGAACAGACCGGGCGCATGAACCGCGAACTGGATTACCGCAGTGACTTCTATTCCCTGGGCGTCACGCTGTTCGAGGCCCTTGCCGGACAACGCCCGTTCACCGCCGAGGGCGTCCTCGAATGGGTTCATGCCCACATCAGCCAGACGCCTCCGGACCCCGGCGACCTGGCCCCCGATCTCCCGCCCGCGGTTGCGCGGATCCTGCTGCGGCTGCTTACCAAGGATCCCGAGCATCGCTACCAGACCGGCGCGGGTCTGGCGCGCGACCTGGCCGAGTGCGCCGAGGCCGTGGCGTCCGGCACTGGGCTCGAGGACTTCGAGCCAGCGCGGCATGACCGGCCTTCCCGCTTCCTCCTGCCGCAGCGGCTGTACGGCCGGGAACGGGAGCTGGACGAACTCGCGGAGCTGTTCGAATCGGCCGCGGCGGGCGGCACCGAACTGTGCCTGGTGCATGGCTACTCCGGCGTCGGCAAATCCGCCCTGGTCAACGAGATCGACCGCCCGCTGGTACGGGAACGGGGCTTTTTCGCGCGGGGCAAGTTCGACCAGTTCCATCAGGGCGCCTACTCCGCAATGGCCGCCGCCTTCCGCACCCTGGTACAGCAGCTGCTGGCCGAACCGGAGGCGCGGCTTGCACGCTGGAAGCAACGGCTGAACGAGGCGCTGTCTCCCAACGCTCAGCTGGTGCTGGATCTGGTCCCGGAACTGGAACTGATCATCGGCCCCCAGCCACCGGTCGCCGAGCTGCCTCCCGACGAGGCACGCAACCGCAACCGCATCGTGCTGGCCGACTTCGTCCGGGTTTTTGCCGGCCGCGGGCACCCGCTGGTCCTGTTCATCGACGACCTGCAGTGGAGTGACGGTCCGACCCGGGACCTGATCAGGCAGCTCGCCCTGTCACGCGATACCGACCACCTCCTGATCATCGGCGCCTATCGCAGCAACGAGGTGCCCCCGGGTCACCCCCTGCACCAGGCCTTCGAGGCCGTGCGCGCGGGGCGCCCGGTCCACGACCTGCCGGTCGCTCCGCTGGACCGCGACTCCATACGCCGTATGGTGGCGGATACCCTGCAGGACGACGAGGCGCGGGTTCGCCCGCTGAGCGATCTGGTCCACGACAAGGCCCGGGGCAACCCGTTCTTTACCGGCGAGCTGCTGCAGACACTGCATGACGAAGGCGTCATCCGTCCCGGTCCCGACGGCGGCTGGACCTGGGACACGGAAGCGGCCCTGTGGGCGGGACTGAGCGGCGACATCGTCGAGTTCATGATCGACAACCTGCGCAAGCTGCCGGAAGCCACCGGCCGCGTCCTGCAGCTCGCCGCCTGCATCGGCAACACCTTCGAACTCGAGACCCTGGCGGTGATCAGCGAATGCCCGGCCACGGAGGTGGCCGAGACCCTGATGCCCGCCCTGCGCCAGCACACCATCGTGCCGCTGCACGCCGACTATCGCCTCGTGGGACACGCCCCGGACGACGGTGCGCCGGAAGAGAACCGGTGGAACCCGGTCTACCGCTTTGCACACGACCGCGTCCAGCAGGCCGCCTACCGCCTGTCGGATGCGCGCGAGATGACCGGCGTGCATCTGTCCATCGGCCGCCTGATGCGCCGGCATTCCGGTGACGCGATCGAGGGCGACCGTCTGATGGAGATGGTCCGCCATCTCAATGCGGGACGCTCACTGATCGAAAATCCCGAAGAACGTCTTGCGCTGGCCCGTTTCAACCTGCGCGCGGGGATACGCGCGCGCAACGTGGCGGCCTACGAAACCGCCTACGAACTGCTGCACGTCGGCCATACCCTGCTGCCCGAACCGACAGACGCCACGCACCCGGAACTGGCGTTCGAACTGGCCCGGGAGCTGCAGCAATGCGCCTATCTGACCGGCCGGCAGGACGAGGCCGAGGAATGGGCCGGGCTCCTGTTCGACCACGCCCCCGGGACCTACGAAAAGGTGGAACTCCTGTCCACCCGCACCCGCCAGTACGCAACGCTTGGCCGCATGGAGGCCTCCATGCACACGGCCATCGAGGGCCTGCGCCTGTTGGGCGTGGAGATCCACGAGGATCCCGGCGACCGCGAGGTGGCCGAAGAGCGCGCACGCATCACGGAACATCTGGGGGATCGGGCGATCGCCGACCTGCTGGACGCCCCGAACGTCGAGGACCGTTCCGTGCTCCTTGCCATGCGCCTGCTGATGGAGATCTTCCCGGCATCGTTCCTGTCGGGCAGCGGCAACCTGTTTCCCTATCTGGTCTTCAAGGGCGTGAATCTGTGCCTGCGCCATGGCAACTGTCCCGAAGCCGCCTTCATCCACGCCGCCTACGGGATGCTGCTGTGTGGCGAGCTGGATGACCCTGCGCTGGGGCTCGAGTACGGGCGCCTGGGTCTGGCCATCAACGAACGGTTCGACGACCTCGCCCTGCGGGCACGGGTGATCTACGTCTACGCGATGTTCATCCACCACTGGAGCCATCACTGGTCCAGCCTGACCCCGTGGTTCCGGCGGGGCATCGAGGCCGGCCACCAGTCCGGCGATCTCCTCTATCTGGCCTACAGCGCCCAGGACTGCGTGATCTGGGATCCGGCACTGGACCTGCCGGAGGCCACGCGCCAGCACGAGGAAAACATCGCGATCGTCCGCGAATGCAACTATCGCGACTCGCTGGATTCGGCCACCCTCTTCCTGCAGATGCAGTACGCCTTTCAGGGCCTCACGCAGGACCCGCTGTCGCTGAGCGACGAGCGGTTCGACGAACACGCCTGCCTCGACGGCATGCACCAGCGCCAGTTCATGACCGGAGTGGCCAACTACCACATCTACAAGGCCGAGGTCGCGGTCCTGCACGACGCCCCCGAGCACGCCCTGGAGCACCTGGCCCGCCGGCAGCGTCTGATCCGTTCGGCCATGTCTCTGCCGCAGCTGGCGCGCTTCTACCTGCTGGATTTCCTGGCCTGCGTCCGGGTCCATCCCGATCGCGTCACGACGCCCGACGACCCGATGCGGCACCAGCTGCTGGAAGACCTGGACCGGATCCAGCGCTGGGCCGACCACTGTCCGGACAACTTCCTGCACCTGCAGTATCTGATGGAAGCCGAGCTGGAACGCCTGTCCGGCAGCGACGAACCGGCCATGGAACGATACGAGGCCGCCATCGAAGCGGCCGCGGCCAGCGGCTTCATGCGCGACGAGGCGATGGCCAGCGAACGGGCCGCATCGCATCTGCTGGCCCGGGGGCGCCGCCGTGCGGCCGAGGGCTACCTGCGGGCCGCCCACCGCCTGTACGCGCGCTGGGGAGCGCGGCGCAAGGTGCGCCTGCTGGAGGAACGGCATCCGGTCCTGGAGGAGATCGCCGGCCCCGGCAGTGATCACGGCGATGACGCCCTGGACCATAAGGATCTTGATCTGGCTTCAATCATGAAGGCTTCGCGCGCCATCTCCGGAGAGATCGAGACCGAGAAGCTGCTGCGCACCAGTCTGGAGATCCTGCTCGAAAACGCCGGCGGCCAGTGGGCCTGTCTGATCCGACGGGACCGGGGCCTGCCCGGCGTGGAAGCCATGGTCGGGGAACTGCCGCAGGCACCGCCCGGCCCCGAACCCGAACCCGGCCCTGGCGCCATCACCCCCGACGGCAGCGGCATCGCCCTGCCGATCTCCCTGGTCAGTCATGTCCTGGGCAGCGGCGAGCCCGTGGTCCTGGACAACGCCAGCCAGGAGGGGGCCTTCACCGACGACCCCGCCATCGCCGCGCGCCAGGTGGTGTCCGTGCTCTGCGTACCCCTGGGGCGGGAACGCTTCGTCGGGGCGCTGTACATGGAAAACAACCTGACCGCCGGCGCCTTTCCCCCGGACCGCGCCGAGGTCGTCCGTCTGCTGGCCGCCCAGGCTGCCGTCGCGCTTGAAAATGCCCGGCTGTATGAACAGGTTCGGGAGTATTCCCGCACCCTTGAGGACCGCGTGGCCGAACGCACCCGCCAGCTCGAGGAAGTGAATCGCGAGCTGCAGAACCTCGCCGAGCGCGACGGCCTGACCGGTCTTGCCAACCGCCGGCGCGGCGACGACTACCTCCAGGAACAGTGGGACCGCCTGGGGCACGAACAGCGGCCCCTGTCACTGATGATGTTCGACGTCGACCATTTCAAGCCCTACAACGACCACTACGGGCACCCCGCCGGCGACCACTGCCTGATCACCATCGGCAGCATCATCCGCGAGACCCTCGACGACCCGGAACAGCTGGCGGTGCGCTATGGCGGCGAGGAGTTCATGGTGATCCTGCCCGGCATCGACACCGATGCCGCGCATGCGACGGCCGAGCGGCTGCGCGGGGCCATCCTCGAGCAGCAGCTGCCGCACGAATATTCCACGACCGCGGACGTGGTCACGGTGAGCATCGGGACCGCCACCCGGACCCCTTCGGGCCGCGGGGGACGTCAGGATCTGATCAACGAAGCCGACGAAGCCCTCTACCGCGCCAAGAAGGCCGGCCGCAACCGGGTCGTTGGCCCCGCCGACACCCGGCCACCGGACCCCGCCCGCGAATCCGGCCCGTCATGAACCAGGGGCCTGTTGGCCCGCAGACAGAGAGGGACTTCATCCATGCCAGCACCCCGTACCTGCATCCACAACCGCCCGGTGCTTTTGACGGTAGTCATGATCGCCATGGGCCTGGGCAGCGGCATTCCCGCCATGGCCGACAACCCCGGAGCCGTCGAATATGACCTGGGACCGGAGCCGCATATCCGCGAGCTCTACCCCGACGCATCCTGGCTCCCGGAGGCGTACGCCAGCGACTACGAGGACCTGACCGCAACCATCGAACATTTCACGACCCAGTCGCTCGAGAGAGACGGCGTCCCCGACCCCGAGGTGTCGGTCAGTCTGGTTGAAGAAGGTGAAACGGACGAACGAGTCAGAGTCCGCCTCCAGCCCAAGAACGCGACGACCCGCCGCTATGCGACCGTGCATCCAGCCTTTCTTGATTCGGAGGACGCCACTCAGGCCCGCCGCGGGGTCGAGGCCTGCAAGGCCCGGGAAGGCTGCTGGGACCCGCATCCACAGGCCGGTGAACCCTGGACCCTGTTTCTGCCACTGGGCCTGCCTCTGGCGAGCCAGCACACCGTACTTTTCCTCGATTACCCCCCGATCCCGGCCCTCACCGGACAGGACTATCTGGAAAACTACACGATGTGCCGATGGGGACGGATCATGGGGGCCGCGGGCGCAGAGAATCCGGATGCCTTCCAGACCATCGTGGACGCCCGTCCGATTGCAGCACCGGGCACCGGCCAGACCGGTTACCTGCCGGATCCCGTGGAATGGTTCGATGACCGCACCGGTCCGGGCGGAGACTACCTTCGCCCGATGCTGCGGCTCCTCGCAACGCGGCCCGATGAATCACGGCCAGTAGCGGTATTCGGCGCCGATGCCCGCCGCACCTGGGCCCGCATGATCGGGCGAGACGCGGTCAGCGTGCTCGACACCGGCTCGACCTCCCTGGCCCCCGACGCTCCGGCAACCCCCTGGATTGCCACCAACCATCCGGATGTCACCTCCTACAACTGCTGTCCGGACAACCCGAGCGATAAATGTGGCCGCGGGTCGCGCAACCTGATTGAGGACGAGGAGAAGGATTTCGTGTCCGCATGCTGGCTGATCGCCATGGCGGAAGACCCCGGGGCTTCACCCGAGGCCGTCCGGAAACAGTGCGAGGATCGCTGGTCCGGAAAACCGTCCGCCGAGGACCGTCAGTCACTGTGCATTCAGGCCAAGCTTGATACCAACGACCCGGAAGCCGCCTGTGATTCATTCACCGAGGCCTGGAACTACTGCTCGGCCCATGAGGCCAACGCCTGTGCCAGCCATGATTGCCAGTACGACCCCGACGACATCCGGGATCCCGTGCCCCCGCCCGCCCGGCGGCCCGCCGGGTGGGACGAGACCTGCAATCACTACCGGTGGGGTGACCGCGGGTTCGACTGATCATAGGGCGGCGTAAAGCTCGGACCGTCCTGGCGTGGCTCATCCGCCTGCAACACGGATTCAAAGGAAGGGGCATGAGCCATGCGGTCTCCCAGGCACCATGAACATCGCGGGACCCCAAACCACTGGAGCAGGGTTGCGCCGAAGGAGGTCGAGTCAAACGGCACCGTTCCGCCGGATCGGATCACGCTCCGCTCCCGAATCCACGGCGACACCATAATGGCAGGCACCCGGGGGCCCATCAGGTCGTAACGGAAACCATCCACGCCGTCATTCGGCCAGGGCTTGCGTGCATAGGGCGGAGATACGTGATCGTAGGTACCTCCGTTCTTGTCGAACGTAATCACCAGCAGCGTGTTTTCCCAGGCGGGCCCGTCGCGTAGCGCCTCATAGATTTCGTTCAGGGTCCGTTCCGCGGGCACCAGGTCACTCCCGGGATGGTACGAGGTAGAACCGGACGGGGCGATCCAGGCCGGCTCAAGGTAACTGAAAGCCGGGAGTTCGCCGCGACGGGCATCCGTCTTGAATTGCTCGATATCCGCCAGGTACCGCGACGGCTCCGCATCCAGTGACGGAACCTGACCACGCAGGAAGAGCTGCCGGGTAAAGACCGCGCCCTGCCAGAGCACCGCGTTGTAAATCTTCCAGTCGGTGATGCCATGACTCCAGAGCAGCTTCCAGATCGACTGGCGGCGCGGATAACACGGCCAGTACTGATAAGCATTGCCGCCCTCCCAGGTCCCCAGCCGATTGAATGCCGAGCCGGTGAGCGAAAAGGCTCGATTGACATCGGTTCCTCCCGGAATCGACGAAAACCATTCATCCGAGACGGCGAAATGACGTGCCAGTCCATTGAGCACCGGGAGCTGTTCCGGGCTCAGTGTCTGCATCACCTGATCGTCTGCCGTATTGAGGATGAATCCCTGCATATCCGGCGGCTCGCCTCGCCAGTAACCGGATATGTCCGAAAACATCTGCTGCAGACTGTCGCTGGTGTGATGAAACGGGTCCTGCCCGGGGGTGTCGAGATCCCATTCCTCGCTCAAGACACCGTCGTGAAACTGACTGACGTGCACCTTGCGGTCACCATGCCAGTTGAAATCCTCGGTGGTCGCACCGTCAAAAGGATCCGTACGACCAATGAAGTGGCAATCCCGTCCACCATTCTCGTACAACCAGCCACACACGTTGTCGAAAGACCGGCTTTCGAGCATGTAGTACACAACATGCCGAATCCTGGAACGCATGAAATCCATCGTCCCGGGAATCACCGCCTTGCCACTATCAATGCGGGGCGAGGCCTCGAATGCCACAAGCTCCGAGTCGGGGCCCATCGCCGCGGGGAGTCGACCTTCCCGCACGGGCCCCGCGAGGAGCTCCTCAAGATCCGGATCCAGGGTCCAGAGCCGGTAACGACCATGACCGGGGCACCAGTCCAGGAGCTGGTTACCGACCACCGTCAGCTCGTGGCCGTCATCGATCTCGTTCCAGGAACCCTCCCGGATCACCGGAAGGGACAGCGGGTTGTCGAGCTGCGGGTCAAAGCTCCACAGACGGAAACGCCGCCCTCCGGGGAGACGCTCCAGGACATAATCGCCCATCGGAAGCAACGTGTGACCCTTGCGGATCAGCGGGAACGCTCCTTGCCCGCGGGTAAACTCCGCCTGTGCGGAATAGGGCTCCGGGATCGGATCTTCGCTCCCGGGGGCATCGGGCCGGGGATCGAAATTCCATAACTCGAAGGTGCCCCGACCACGGGTGGGGATCAGACACAGCACGAAACTGCCAACCGGCACCAGATCCAGTTGCTGCCCTTCGTCGGGATCATCACCGTAATGCGTGCGATGTCCAAGGAACTTGTTCTGTTCCCAGAACCCGCCCTGCACCAGAGGCCCCAGCAGTGGATTGGCCAGTGAAGGATCGAACTCCCTCAGCGCGTAGGGATAGCCGGATACACCATCGCGTTCGCCCAGCGGGCCCCATTGCAGCAGATAGCCTCCGACGCGGGCCATGCGCCAGTGACGATCGAAGCTTGCCCCTCCGGTCTCGTGCAAGGGAATGAACGGGTCGTCCGCGTGCGGGTCCAGCCGGTAGAAGAGACATCGGTCATCGTGGCGGTTGCGACAAACCAAAACCACTTCACCCGAATCGTAACGAACATCCATGATCCCCCCTCGTTTCCTTGCGCTTCGGCCGTCACTCTCTCACGCCCGGTCGCGCGCCCCCAAACCGGCGGTACACCCACCGCACCAGGCGGTGGGTGAGCCACCACATCACGGTGCAGAACAGCACCACGAACGCCAGCCACAGCTCGGGCGCGACCCATTCCTGCGGCTGGCCGTGCGGGCCCAGTACCCAGTTCAGGTTGCCCCCCTCCTCCGCGACCGCGTAGCTGGCCAGCAGGACGCCCCAGCCAATCGGCAGCCACCACTTCCAGGCCTGCGCGTCGTAACCCAGGCGCCAGACCATCCAAAGCAGCGCGAACGGCAACGGCAGGTGATAGAGGGAAAGCAGGCGCACGTGCAGCGGGATGTCGGTGTTGTACATGTAGTGCACGGCACCGATGACCGGATTGCCTAGCAGCAGCAGGCTGAGCACCAGGTCGAGGACCCAGACGAGCTCCGGCAGCAGGACCGCGACCAGCAGCATGGAGGCGAGACGGCGGTTTTCCAGCCAGGCGGCCGCGCAGCCGGCCACCAGCGCGATGGAGGACAGCCAGAGGAAGTTCAGCGGCCCGTATTCCTGCAGGTACACCGGTACCAGCACGGCGAGGAAGGCGAGCCAGCTCAGCTTGAACCACAGCGGGATCATCGCGCGGCGGTCTCCGTTCGACCAGTCCCCATCATGGAGGGTCACCCGGTGCCTGTCATCGCGCGCCGGCAAGGCACCCTCCTGCGGAGGTGCCGTAGGAGGCCAGCCGCTGGCCGATCCGGCGCCGGAGATGGGCCGAACGCACAATCGGCCGGAGGGCCGGCCTCCCACCGGGGGCA
>NZ_AUAG01000031.1:0-40631 GCF_000428605.1 Thioalkalivibrio sp. ALE19 | reverse complement strand
CCAGATAGCCAGATAGCCAGATAGCCAGATAGCCAGATAGCCAGATAGCCAGATAGCCAGATAGCCAGATAGCCAGATAGCCAGATAGCCAGATATGCGGGCTATTCGCTGTCGTCGCGGAGCAGCGGGCGCATGGCGTCGAGCTCGTCGCGGATGGCCTCGGCGGCGCGCTCCTCCATGCGGCGGTAGCGGGCGAGGACGTCCTCGCCCAGCGGCGTGACCCGCGCGCCGCCGCCCCGGGTGCCGCCGCGGGCGGTGTCCACCAGGGGTTCGCGGAAGCTGCGGTTCATGGTCTCCACCAGGTTCCAGGCCCGGCGATAGGACATGCCCATGTCACGCGCCGCACCGGAGATCGAACCCGCGCTCCGGATGGCCTCCAGCAGGCGTGCCTTGCCCGGTCCGAGGGCCGTCACCTCGCCCAGCAGGATCCGCAGGCGGGGTGTCGGGTCATGCCGGTTCTGGCTGTTGGGGGCGCTGTCGGGGTTGTCAGTGTCGCTGCTCATGGCTGGCCATGGTCGAAATCTGCAGGGATGGTGCCGTGAAAGGACGCGGATTGCGAGGCATGCGCCCGGCGGGCGGCGCGGTGCGGCGGTATCTGCGAGACTGAGGACATGGTGAGCAAGCTTTCCAGATCGGCCCCGTTCCGCGTCGGCCGCGTCGTCCGTGGCGTCCGCTGGCGGGTGGCCCGTTCGCGATGAGCGCGACGATGGCCCGCGAAGAAGCGGCGGCGCTGGAGGAGCTGCTGGGCCCGCTGGATGCGGCGCTGTCCTCGCACGGGGCGGCGGTGCTGGTGGCCGAGCCCGGGGCGGGCAAGACGACGCGCGTGCCGCTGCATCTGGCCTCCGGGGAGTCGCCCGGGCGCGTCGTGGTGCTGCAGCCGCGGCGCCTGGCCGCGCGCATGGCGGCCACGTTCATGGCCGGGCAGTGCGGCGACGCCGTGGGGCAGACGGTGGGTTATCGGGTGCGCGACGCGCAGCAGGTGTCGGCGCAGACCCGGGTGGAGCTGGTCACCGACGGGATCTTCCTGCGCCACATCCAGGCCGACCCGTTGCTGGAGGGGGTCGATACCCTGGTCTTCGACGAATTCCATCTGCGTCGGCCGGAGGCGGAGCTGGCGCTGGCCTTCGCGCTGCAGGTGCGCCGGCTGCTGCGCCCGGAGCTGCGCATCGTGGTGATGTCGGCCACGCTGGATGATGACGCGGTGGCGCGCCTGCTGGCCGGGGGCGGGTCACAGGGCGGATCAGAGGGCGGGGCCGACCCCGTGCCGGTCCTGCGGGCGCGCGGCCGGCAGTTTCCGGTGGACGTGCGGCATGCGCCGCCGGCGCCGGACGCGTCGCTGGCGGACGCGGTGGCCGGAGCGGTGCGCGAGGCGCTGGCGGCCGAGAGCGGATCCCTGCTGGTCTTCCTGCCCGGGGAGCGCGAGATCCGCGAGGTGGCTGGGCGGCTGCAGGCGGGCGGGGACGCCGGCCTGGATACGCCGTCCGGTCATGCGCGGGTCGTTCCGCTGTTCGGTCGTCTCTCCGCTGAGGAGCAGGCGCGCGCGGTACAGCCGGCCCCGGCGGGCGAACGCAAGGTGGTGCTGGCCACCGACATCGCCGAGACCAGCCTGACCATCGAAGGCGTGCGGGTGGTGGTGGATGCGGGGCTGGCCCGCGAGCCGCGTTTCGATGCGGCCACCGGGCTTTCGCGCCTGGTGACGGTGGCGGCCTCGAAGGCCGCGGCCGAACAGCGTGCCGGGCGTGCCGGACGCACCGAACCCGGCGTCGCGATCCGGCTGTGGGCGCAGGCGGACGAGGTCACCCGGCCGGATTACGCAACCCCGGGACTGCGCCAGGTGGACCTTCTGCCGCTGGCGCTGGAACTGGCGGGCTGGGGCGAGCCGGTGGCCGGGCTGGACTGGCTGGAACCACCCCCGGGGCAGGGGCTGGCCTCGGCGCAGGCGCTGCTCGAAGAACTGGGCGCGGTGGACGCAGCGGGGCGCATCACCGATCACGGGCGTGCGCTGCTGCGCCTGCCGACCCATCCGCGGCTGGCGCACATGCTGCTGCGCGCGCAGGAACGCGGTTGGTCGCGGCTGGCCTGCGAACTGGCGGTGCTGGTGGAAGAACCCGGGTTGGTCGGGCCGCAGGCCCCGCTGGATCTGGAGTTGCGGCTGGAACGGGCGCGGCGCGCGGGCGGACGGACCTGGCAGCGATCCCTGCGGCGTCTGGAACAGGGACTGGAACGGGTCGCGGGCGCGGCCGGAGTCGGCGAAGCGGCGGCGAACGAGGCAATGGACGAGTCCGCCGCCCCGGGCGTGCTGGCCGCGCTGGCCTGGCCGGAGCGCATCGCCCGGCGCCGTGGCGGCGCGGCCGGGCGTTTCGTGATGGGCAACGGCCGCGGCGCGGTGCTGCCGGAGCGCGAACGCCTGGCGCATGGGGAATTCCTGGTGGCGGTGGACTGCAGCGATGCCGAACGCGAGGCCCGCGTCCGCTGCGCGGTGGCGCTGGATCCGGCGGTGCTGGAACGCGAGGCGCCGGAGCTGTTCCACCGCGAGACGCGCTGCGACTGGGTGGAGGACGGAGCGCGCCTGGAGAATGCGCGTATCCGCCGGGTCGGGACGCTGGTGATCGAACGGCAGATGATCGCGCTGGAGGATCCCGCCGACACCATCGCCCCGTGGTGCGCGCGGCTGCGCCGCGAGGGGCTGGAGCGGCTGCCGTGGGACACGGCGGCGAGCCAGCTCCGCGCCCGCATCCGCCTGCTGCACGAGGCGATGCCGGAGGCGGGCTTTCCGGATATGGGGGATGCCGCGCTGCTGGCGGATCTCGAGCATTGGCTGGGGCCGTATCTCGCCGGGATCACGCGGCGGCGCGATCTGGAACGCCTCGATCTGGCGGCGATCCTGCGGGCACGCCTGGACTGGGCCCAGCAGCAGCAACTGGAGCGCGAGGCCCCGGCGCGCATCGAAGTGCCGTCCGGCTCCGCGCACCGGGTCGACTACACCTGCGAGCCGCCGGTGCTGGCGGTCAAGCTGCAGGAGCTGTTCGGCCTGACCGACACCCCGACGCTCGCCGGTGGCCGCGTGGCGGTGATGCTGCATCTGCTGTCACCGGCCGGGCGCCCGGTACAGGTCACTCAGGATCTGAAGAGCTTCTGGGCGAACGGCTACCCGGAGGTGCGCCGCGAGCTGAAGGGGCGTTATCCGAAGCATCCATGGCCCGAGGACCCCTGGGATGCGCCCGCGACCCGGCATGCAAAGCGGCGGTGATCGCGGGGACCGCCCCCCGGAGTCCGGCTCCGGATCGGGTCCACGATGCGGCGCGCGGCGTTCTCGGGTAGTGTCGCGTTCAGCACCACTGCGAGAAGATTCCCCCGATGCTGAAGTTCCTGACCGCGATCCTGATCCTGCTGTTCATCTGGTGGCGGGTGTCGCGCTGGCTGGAGGTCCGCCGCCGCCGGGCACGCGGCGAGGACATCTCCTACGAGGTGCGGATCAAGGGTTATCGGCCGATCACCATCCTCAGCGTGATCTTCCTGATCCTGTACGGGGGGTATGTCGTCTGGTACCTGCTGACGGAACATCTGGGACTGCTGTAGTCCGTTCGTCCCGCGGGTCGAGCCACGGCTCAGCAGTCCCCGATGCGCTCGCCCTCGATCTCCATGATGATCGTCATCGGGCCCATGGGGCTGTCGACGTCGGTGGTCATGGTGCCTTCGGAACGCGTTCCCATGAAGCGCATCTCGCCTTCCATGGTGGCGCGGCCGCCCTGCGGATCGGTGCAGGTCATGGCGAAGTCGGCGCCGTCGGAGCGGACGTCCACGTGATCCAGGGTGCATTCTTCCGGAACCTCGATGACGTCCTCGCCCTTTTCGATGTCTTCCTGCGTCACGCATTCGCGGGTGACTTCGACCTGGTCCTGCATCTGGGGCATGCCTTCGATGGTGGTCGTATGGGTGTACTCCCATTCGCCGGGTTCGATGTTGGGGGTCTCGGCCTGAGCGGCCACGGGCAGGGCCAGCAGGGCCAGCGGGATCAGGAATCGCAGCATGACGGTTCTCCGGATGCGGAAAAGGGCTTTCCCGATCCATCTTGCATGGGGGCCGGAGGTGTGGCAACTCTGCATTTGGAGGGGACGAGGAGTACGCAATGACGGGACGCTGGTGGTTGCCGCTGATCGTTGTGCTGGTCGCGGCCGGAGCCTGGCGCGAGCTGGTGCAGGACGACGCGCGGGAGGCGGACGCCCCGGCCCCGGCCGCGTTCGCGGAGCACCCGGTTGCGCCGGGGTGCCGGCTCCCGGTGACCTTTCATCTTGATCGGGTCGACACGGCGTTCGGTCTGGAGGAACACGAAGTGCGCGAGGCCCTGCGCGACGCCCGCCGGATGTGGGAGGCGGTGACCGATGCCCGGCTGTTTCGCGAGCGGGCGGGCGAGGGCGTGGCCGTGCGGCTGGTGTTCGACGAGCGGCAGGCCGAGGCCCTGCGGCGCGAGCAGGTCCGCGCGGGGCTGGAAGAACGGTATGCGGAGATCGAGCGACGGCGCGAGCGTCTGGATCACGCGCGCTCCGCGCTGGAGGCGGACCTCCGTCGCCACGGGGAAGACCGCGAAGACCTGGCAGAGCGCCAGGCGGCTCACCGGCGCGACGTTTCCGCCTGGAATGCCGGCGAGGGGCGCCGCAGCGAGGCGCGTCGCGCGCGGCTGGAGCGCGAAGCGGAGGCCATCGAGGGCCAGCGGCGCGAGCTGAACCGGCGGGCCGAGCGCCTGGACGAACGCCGCGAAGAACTGGAACAACGCCGGGCGGAGCTGGACGCGGCGATCGCGGACTACAACGCCCGTGCGGACGGCCACAACGAGCGCTCGCGCGGAGCGACCGGATTCAACGTGGGACTGTACGAACAGTCCGCCGACGGACGCGCCATCACGGTCTATCAGGCCGCCGACCGCGAACGGCTGACGCTGGTGCTGGCGCACGAGCTGGGCCATGCGCTGGGCATCGGCCATGTTGCGGATCCGGCGGCGGTGATGCACGCCAGTCTGGGTGCCGAGAATGCGGGGCGCGAGCGACTCGCGGAGGCCGACCGGCGTGCGCTGGAACAGGCCTGCGACGTGACCACCGAGCCCGCCGGGCCCACCGGGCCTGCACGGGGTCAGTAGCGGTAGCGCAGTCCCGCCGACAGGATGTTCACCCGCCCGCGGGTGCTGCCGCTGTATTCCACCGTGCCGGTGTCGAATTCGCGGGTCAGTTCGATGTCCTCGCTCGACACGTGGACGTAGGAGTAACCGAGGTCGACGCTCAGTCGTTCCGACGGATGCCAGGAGGCCCCCAGCGACAGCCAGGTGCGGTCGCCGTCCGGGGTTCGGGTCGAGCGGTGGCTGTCGCGGGTGGGGGTGCGGTCGTACTGGATGCCGCCGCGCAGGGTCCAGGCCGGGTTGAGTTCGTATTCGGCCCCGATCGCCAGGGCGTAGCTGTTGCGATAGTCCTGCTCCAGCTCCTGTTCGGCCAGCGGGTGGTTGGACTCCACCGCGATCTCGTCGAAGTTCGACCACTTGAACCAGGTGTACTGCAGCAGCCCGGTCCAGCGTTCGTTGAAGCGATGGCTGAGCGCAGCGCTGGCGATGTCCGGGAGCTTGAGGTCGGCCTCGCCGGTTGCGATCACCGGTCGGCTGATCGGGCCGTTTTCGGGCATGGACACCCGGGCGGTGCCCTTGAGCGTGTGGGTCACCCCGCTGCGATAGTGCAACCCGAGGCGAGTGGTGTCCGCGAGGTCGATCAGCACGCCGAGGTTGTACCCCACGTCCCAGCTGTCCCCTTCCAGGCGGTATTCGCCGTCGAGTGCCGGGTCCGGACCAATCGGGTCCGGGATGGCCGCACGCAGCGTGGCATCGGCGTACTGCAGGTCGATGCCACCGCCGACGGAGACCCGGTCGCTGACCTGCACGGCGATGCTGGGCTGCAGATTGAGCACCCGCAGGTCGGTCTCCAGCGAGTCGTAGCGGGCGAAGAAATCGTCGTCGTACTCGCCCTTCAGTCCGAAATGGGTGCCCAGGCCGAAGCCCAGCCATACGCGATCCGACTGCGGCTCGGCCCAGTAGAAACTGGGCAGTGGGGTGGGGTCGTAGGGGTTGTCGCCCTCGCTGCCCTCCACGGGCGACGTCTGGCCGTTCGCATTCGTGAAGCGCGAGCCGTCGTTGCGGGTGCTGGAGCGCGGGAACAGCAGATGTGCACCGGCCTGCACCTCGGCGCTTTCCAGGCGGGTCATGCCGGCGGGGTTGAAATAGATGGTGCTGGCGTCGGAGGCGATGGCGGCCTCGCCGGCATAGGCCCGGCCCAGGCCGGTGACCCCCTGTTCCTGCAGGTAGAAGCCGGCGGCCAGTACGGTGGCCGGGGCCAGACCGAGCGGCGCGGCGATGGCCGCGGCCGCGAGATGGCGCGGTCGAACAGGCATGGTTCCCCCCTTCACACCCGTGACACGGATTCTCGTGATCCGACTGGCAGCCGAAGGTAGCGACCCCGCCGGCCGGACACAAGGGCCGGCTTGCAACGGGAGCTTAAATCAGCAGCAGGGCGAGCCCGATGGCGGCGGCCGCCGCGCCGCCACCGGCCAGCCCCAGGGTGCGGGCGGTGAAGCGGCCGATCACCGGGCGTGCCCGTTCACGCCGGGTGAAGGCATCCTGCACGGCGACCAGCGCGGTAATGGCGCCGGCGACCAGCAGGATGATGCCGAAGATGTCCAGCAGTGGGGCGTATTCCATGTCGGTGTCCCTGGCGGCGGTCGAGGCTGCTTGGGTGGATCATCCGGGGCGGCTTCGGGTTCCGCACCCCAACCCTGATCATGTCGGGGTTGGTTGTGAACGGGGTCTCAGTGCTCGAAGGTGGTAATGACCATTCAGGATAGTGGGTTGTCAGGAGACAGCCAATCGGGAGGGATCTCATGTCGTCGATCTTGCTCAATCGTTCGCAGCACGCACGTCACTGGTTTCGGTCGGGCCTGATGGTCGCCGGCGCGGCCATACTGATGGCCTGCGGCCCCGGCGAAGGGCAGTCCGAGGTGCCCGGGGTGGAGGCGTCCGCGCTGGCACATCCGGAGGAAGCGGGCGAACTGGTGGTGGTCACCCGCAACGCACCCACCGCCTGGTTCTACGACCGCCATACCGAGACCGCGGGCCCCGAACACGATCTGGTGGAGGCGTTCGCCGACGCCCGCGGCTGGGACGTCGAGTGGCAGGTGGTGGATTCGGTCGATGCCGTGCTGCGGGCCCTCGCCTCGGGAGAGGTCCACATGGCTGCGGCCGGGCTCACGCACCTCGAGTCGCGCGATGCCGATTTCCTCCGCGGGCCGCAGCACACCGAGGTGACCGAGCAGGTCGTCTGTCATCGCGACCAGCGCCCGCAGCCGCAGACGGCCGCCGACCTGGACGGGCTGGAGCTGGCGGTGAGCGCCAGCAGTGCCTACGTGGAAACGCTGCAGGCGCTGGAGGAGCCCGTGCCCTACCGTGCCGAACCCGAGGGTACCGAGCGGCTGCTGGCGGCCGTGGAAGAGGGCCGGCTGGACTGCACCGTAGCGGATTCGCATATCGCCGAACTCAACCGGCGGATGTTCCCGCATCTGGAGGTGTCTTTCGACCTGAGTGACGTCCGCGCGATCGGCTGGTACCTGCACCCCGATTTCGAGGGCCTGGCCGCACAGGCGCGCGCCTGGATGGACACCGACGAGGGCACGCAGGCCCGCGCCCGGGTGGACGAGCTGTACTACGCCTATGTACCCGAATTCGATTTCGTCGACCTGCGCGCGCTGACCCGGCGCATCGACCAGCGGCTGCCGGATTTCCGGCCGGTGTTCGAGGAGGCCGCGGACGAGTACGAACTGCCCGCCGACTTGCTGGCCGCGCTGGCCTACCAGGAGTCGCACTGGGATCCGGAAGCCCGCAGTCCCACCGGGGTGCGCGGCCTGATGATGCTCACGCAGCGCACCGCGCAGGAGCTGGGCATCGAGGATCGCCTGGATCCGGAGCAGAGCATTCGCGGTGGCGCGCGTTACCTGCGTCAGATGCACGAGCGCCTGGATGAGGACATCCCGGAACCGGACCGCACCTATCTCGCGCTGGCCAGTTACAACATTGGCCGCGGGCATCTGCTGGACGCGCGGCGTCTGGCGCGCGAGCTGGGCCGCGATCCCGACCGCTGGGCGGACATGCGCGAGGTGCTGCCGCTGCTGACCGAGGAGCGTTACTACAGCGACCTGCGTTACGGCTATGCGCGTGGCTACCAGCCGGTGTACTACGTCCAGCGCATCCGCAACTACCGCGACGTGATCCGGCCGGTGTTCGTCGAGGACGAATCGGCGCCGCTCACCGGGCCGCGGGTGGCGCTGGACTGAGCACGCTCCCGGTCAGCTCCTCCAGGGCCCGCGCCCAGGCCGGCAGCAGCGCGGTGGTTTCCAGCGCCGAGACGTCCACCGGTGGCGGCAGGCCGTCGGTGAGCCAGCGTTCCAGTCGCGCGGCCAGGGCCTCGGGGTCGCCGGCCGGATAGCGGTATTCGGGCGGGTACTGCTCCGGGTAGCAAAGGGCGTCCGGGACCAGCGGACGCGCGCCGGCGCCGCTGGCCTCCAGCATCGACAGTCCCTGGAATTCGTGTGCGGTGCTGCTGACCACGATGCCCGCGCGCCGCAGCAGGGCGTCGTATTCCTCCCGTGGCACGCGCCCGTCGGCGACGATGCATGCACCGAAACGCTGCCGGATGCGCTGCAGGGCGTCGGGGGGCGGTTCCGGACGCGGACCCAGCAGGGCCAGGCGGAAGTCCCGCCCGCGCGCGGCCAGTCTTTCCAGCGCCTCGGCGAAGAGTTCCGGGCGCTTGTCGTATTCCCAGCGGTGGTTCCACAGGATCAGCCCCGGGTCACGTTCGGGTGTGCCCCCGTCGGGTCGCCGCGGCGGCGCGACCGGGACCGGGAGTACGCGCGCCCGCTCGGCCAGGCGCTCGGGGACGCCGGGCGGGACTGCGTCGGGCATGCGCCGCAACAGGGCCCGCAGGCCGTCGAGGAAGGAGTCGCGATTGAATGCGGAGTTGAATGCGATGCGCCCGGCGGACAGCGCGCCGTAGACCTGCACTATCTGCGGCTCGATGGAGCGCACCTGATGCTCGCCCACCGGGTAGGCGAACTGGTTTTCGTGGAAGTAGTACAGCGCGGGCAGGGCCGCCAGCGGCGGGTGCAGGCCCCGCAGCGTGGCCAGATCCACCATCGAGGTGGCGACGATCGCATCGGGGCGCACGCCTTCCAGCGCATCCAGCCACGAGATCGGGTTGCCGCGGATGCGCCAGCGGAAATGGCGCCCGGGCAGTTCGAAGCGCTGCCAGTCGATTCCGGGAAAGGCGGTCACCAGTGTGTCCGCCCACGCGGCATGGCTGTCGGCGCGATAGGCCGACAGCAGCAGCACGCGTGGACGCATTTCCCGGTTCATTCGGGCTGCGCTCTGTCTCAGCCGCCGGTCGGGGCGGTCCAGCGTTCGCCCTGCATCGGCTCGTCCACCGGTGTGGCGGCGAGGTGGTTGGTGTAGTTGGACAGTGTCTTGAGGCCGATGGCGAGGATGACCTCCAGCATCTTCTGCGGGGTGTGGCCGGCCTCCAGAAAGGCCTGCTTGTCCTTCTCGTCCACCCAGCCGCGGTGTTCCAGCATGGCCCGGGCAAACCCGCGCAGGGCCTCCAGCGCGGGGTCCTCCAGCGGCCGGTCCTCGCGCAGGGCGTCCACCACCGAATCGGCGACGCCGGCCATGCGGCCGGTCATGCTGTGGGCGGCCATGCAGTAATCACAGGCGTGGAAACGGCTGACGGTGAGCAGGAGCACGGCCTGTTCCTCGCCGCTCAGCGAGGTCTGCTGCAGGAGTTCGTTGAGATCGAGATAGGCCGCGGCCAGGGCCGGGACGGTGGCCATCTTGCGGATCAGGTTGGGGACCATGCCGAAGGTGGCCTCGGCGCGGTCGAAACTGGCGGCGGCCGCGGGGGCCGATGCGCGGTCGTGCAGTGGGAAATCGGATTCGGTCGTCATGGCGCGTCTCCGTCGGGATGGGTGGTGAGCAGCAGATCCTGCAGCGCCGGGGCCAGGCGCAGGATGGTGTCCGCGTCCTGTTCCGCCCGCGCCATCAGCAGGATGCCCTCCATCAGCGCGAGCCAGTGATCGGCGAGGCGGGCGGTGTCGGTGCGTGCGTCCAGTTCGCCGTGTGCGACGGCCGCGTCGAGGGCCGCGCGGAATTGCGCGCGGATCGCGTCCAGATGGCCCTGCATGGCTTCGCGCAGGCGCGGGCTCTGCGTGCCGGTTTCCACCGCCAGGCTGCCGAACGGGCAGCCCGGCAGGCGGCCCTCCGCGGCCTGCATGCGGGCCTGGAAAGCGTGGATCGCGCCGACGAAGGCGGTGACCCGCTCGCGCAGTCCACCGGGGCCGCGCAGGGCGGGCTCCAGGACTTCCGCTGTGAACTCGGTATACAGCGCCTCCAGCGTGGCGATGACCAGATCCTCCTTGCCCGGGAAGAAGTGATACAGGCTGCCCCGCCGCACGCCGGCGCGCTCGCAGATGCCGGCGATGCCCACCGAACCGTAGCTGCGGGTGAGCACGAGATCGCGGGTGGCATCCATCAGGGCCTGTCGGCTTTGGTCTCCGGTCGTCATGATCTACAGTCTAGTTGACCGATCGGTAAACGCAAGGGGAGGGAATCCAATGGGAGATCCAACGAACGAAGCGAAAGGCCTTGAGGGCGGCGTTTCGGATGACGGGGCCCCGGGTACCTCCGGTGGATCGGCCACGTCGCCGGTGCATGTGCCGGTGCGGTATCGCAGGACATGGGAGGATGGCTTCGGCGCGCGCGGCTGGAAGCTGGCCCTTCCCGGACTGGGCGAGGATGTGATTGCCGCGACGCCGTTCACCGGCGAACGCATCCCCACCTCGGTCTTCGTGCATGACATCGTGGATCACCACCTGTGCGGCTTTGCGCTCTCCGGCTACCTCGACGAGGCGGGGGCGCTGATGCAGCTGGCGCTGCGCACGGGCTCGGATCCGGTGGAGGACTATCGTCAGATGATCGACGAGGACCTGCTGCCCGGGCGTCCGGTCGCGGACGACTGGCCGGCCCTGTTGCCGCAAGCCCTGCGGCCCGGCACGGATACGCGCCCCGATCCGGAGCATCTGCGCGGGCTGGCGCAGTGGGCGGGGCAGGGGGCCCTGCGGGCACTGCTGGTTGCGGGTTTCGTGCAGGCCGGGTACGCGCGTCTGGCGAGCGCGCGCGCGAACTGGGAAGGATACGGTCTGGACGTGCGAGCCCGGGAGGGCATTGCGCTGGCGCTGCAGCGCCTGTTCGAACGTCTGGACGAACGCATGCTGGCGGGCGACGTGCGGCACGCCGAGGGGGTATTCGAGATCACCAACCGGCGGGTGGCTTATCGTGATGCCGGCGGAGCGCTGGAGGACGCGGAGATCGTGAGGGAAGACCCCGCCGATGCGTGACCGGCGGGGTCGGGGCGTGCCCGTGAATCAGCTCATCACGTGCGCGTCGCACCAGCCGGCTTCGTTGACCAGGACGTTCTGGAAATCCTGGTGGAAGCAGCCGCCCCAGCCTTCCGGGGCATCCACGTTGGCGTTCCAGAAGGCGCAGTTGTCGCAGCGCGCGCCTTCCTGGAACTGCGGGTGATCCGCGGCATCGGCCGCGTCGTTGACGTAGTCGTGGGCGTGACCGTCTTCGGCCTTCTCGTCCGCGGCGTGGACGGACTGCGTGCCCATCAGGCTCACCACCGGAATGGCGGCTACCGCGGCGGATGCACGGCGCAGGAAGGCACGGCGATCGGCGTTGTGCTTGTCGGGCATGGGGAACCTCCGTACTTGCGTAGGCTTGTGAATGTTCTTCGCTGACAACGTCCGGTGTTTTTTCACGATGTATTCCGGACGCTGCTTTCGAGTGTTACAGATGACGAGGGTTCCCGGCCAGATCCGGGATCCGTGTCGCGGGACTCCGGTCTGCGCATCGGCCTCAGCCTGAGTAGATGACACGGGCTCGCGGGAAATTCCTTCCGCTCCCGCCGGTGCGGTCGATCGGTACCGCCTCCGGCAGGCTTGCGGGGCACCAGCACCTGCCCCGGGCAGTTTTACGGATTGGGTGTCAGCGTTAAACTTCCGTGAAACACAAGCTTTTCCGGGAGTTCGACATGCAGGTACGCAGGATGATGTTCGCAATGGCCGCCGCTCCGCTCCTGGCGGTCGGCACCGCCAGTGCCGACGGGATGGGGCTCAACCCGAGCTTTGCGGTGATGGGGGGTGGCCTCTGGACCACCGACTCCGATCTGCGAGATGACCCGGCCTATGGTCTGGAAATCGGCGCCGACTGCCTGCTGTTCCAGCCGGACAACGGCGTGCTGCGCCATCGTCTGAGCGTGACCGAGTTCGACGACGGCCCGCTGCGGATGACCAGCACCGAACTGAACACCCACTGGGAGTTTGAAGTTGCCGACAGCGTGACCATGGGCTTCGGGCCCGGGCTGGGCTATGTAAACACCAAGCTGGACGGTGACCGCAACGGTCTGTGGGCCGGGCAGTTCGGCGGCTCGGTGCAGTACGACGTGGACGACACCCTGTTCGTCGGCATGGAAGCGCGCTACCAGATCACCGAGAGCGACCGCTTCGCCGGCTCGCGCGAGGACATGGACAACATGCGCGTGATGGCCAAGGTCGGTTTCAATTTCTGAACCGGCAGGGCCTTGACTGAGAAAAAGGGCCGTCCCGGGCGACCGGGGCGGCCTTTTTTGTGCGTTCTGTCACGGAATCGGCGGGCTTGTGGCCGGCGCCGAACTCCGACAGGATTGAACCGTGACGCACCAACCACCCGGATGAAGCCCGCCCATGGATGAATCCCGTCCCGATGCCCCTGACACTCCTGACACGCCCGGCGGCTCGGGGGACGATACCGGTGCCACCACTGCGTGGCATGCACTGGAAGCCGACGAGGCCCTGCGGCGCCACGACGCCGCACGCGAGGGGCTGAGCGGCGACGAGGCCCGTGAACGGCTGGAGCGTTTCGGCCCCAACGCCCTCAAGCCGCCGGAGAAGGCCGGGGTACTGCGGCGCTTCCTGCGCCACTTCCACAACATCCTGATCTACATCCTGGTGCTGGCGGCCATCGGGACCGCCCTGCTGGGCCACTGGGTGGACACCGGGGTGATCCTGGCGGTGGTGCTGATCAACACGCTGATCGGCTTCGTCCAGGAGGGCAAGGCGGAAAAGGCGCTGGATGCGATCCGCAGGATGCTCTCGCCGCAGGCGGTGGTGCGGCGCGACGGCGAACGCCGCGAGGTTCCCGCGGATACCCTGGTGCCGGGGGATATCGTCTATCTCCAGGCCGGGGATCGCGTGCCGGCCGACGTGCGGCTGTTCGAAACCCGCAACCTGCAGGTCGAGGAGGCGGTGCTGACCGGGGAGTCGGTGGCGGTCGAGAAGGATACGGCCGCGGTCGATGAAGGTGCCGACCTGGGCGATCGGCGCGGCATGGCGTTCTCCGGCACGCTGGTGTCCTTCGGCCGGGGTACCGGGGTGGTGGTGGCCACCGGCGGCGATACCGAGATCGGGCGCATCTCCACCATGCTGGGCGAGGTGGAGAGCCTCGAGACGCCGCTGGTGCGCCAGGTGGCGCAGTTCGGCCGCTGGCTGGCCGGCGTCATCATCGTCATCTCGGCGGCGACCTTTGCCTTCGGCTTCTGGGTGCGCGATTACCCGCTGGACGAGATGTTCCTGGCGGCCGCCAGCCTGGCGGTGTCCACCATCCCCGAAGGCCTGCCGGCGATCCTGACCATCGCCCTGGCCATCGGGGTGCAGAAGATGGCGCGGCGCAATGCGATCATCCGCAAGCTGCCGGCGGTGGAGACGCTGGGTTCGGTGTCGGCGATCTGTTCCGACAAGACCGGGACCCTGACCCGCAACGAGATGACCGTGCAGACCCTGCTGACCGGCGCCGGCGAATACGGGGTCAGCGGGGTCGGTTATGCGCCGCACGGCGATTTCACGCGTGACGGGGTGGAGGTGGAGCCGGCTGATGCCCCGTGTCTGGAAGAGGTCCTGCGTGCGGGATTGCTGTGCAACGACGCGGAGGTCTTCGAAAAGGACGGCCAGTGGGTGATGCAGGGCGACCCCACCGAGGGGGCGCTGGTGACGGCGGCGTTCAAGGCCGGCCTGAGCACGCGCCACGAGCACGAGTGCCTGCCGCGCACCGACGTGATCCCGTTCGAATCGGATCACCGTTACATGGCGACCCTGCATCACGACCACGACGGCCACGGGCGCATCTACCTGAAAGGGGCCCCGGAACGGGTGCTGGAGCTGTGCGAGCACCAGGCCACCGCCGACGGTCGCGAGCCGCTGCGGGCGGATGAATGGCATGCGGCAATGGACGCGATCGCGGCACGCGGTCAGCGCCTGCTGGCCATCGCCCGGCGCGCCACCACCGCCGAGCAGCGCGAGCTGACCTATGGTGACGTGGAACAGGGCGGATTCATCCTGCTGGCGCTGGTCGGGATCATCGATCCGCCCCGCGAGGAGGCGATCGCCGCGGTCGCCGAGTGCCAGCGGGCCGGGATCCGGGTCAAGATGATCACCGGCGACCACGCGGCCACTGCGCGGGCGATCGGCGAGCAGCTGGGCCTGCGCGGCGAGGGCGGTACGCTGACCGGCCAGCAGCTGGAAGCCATGGATGACGCCGAACTGGCGCGCGCGGTGGAAGACACCGACGTGTTCGCGCGCACCACGCCGGAGCACAAGCTGCGGCTGGTCAGGGCACTGCAGGGCAACGGCCGTATCGTCTCCATGACCGGGGACGGGGTGAACGACGCGCCGGCCCTCAAACGGGCCGACGTGGGTGTGGCCATGGGCCACAAGGGAACCGAGGCGGCCAAGGAGGCTTCGGAGATGGTGCTGGCGGACGACAACTTCGCTTCCATCGCACATGCGGTGGAGGAAGGCCGCACGGTCTACGACAACATCCGCAAGGCCATTCTGCACATGCTGCCCACCAATGCCGGGCAGTCACTGACCATCATGATGGCGATCCTGATGGGCCTGGCCCTGCCGCTGACCCCGGTGCAGGTGCTGTGGGTCAACATGGTGACCTCGGTGACCCTGGCGATGGCGCTGGCCTTCGAACGGACCGAGCCGGGGGTGATGGGCCGTCCGCCGCGAGCGCCCGATACCCCGCTGCTGTCGGGCTTTTTGCTGTGGCGCATCCCGTTCGTGGCGATCCTGCTGTGGCTGGGGACCTTCGGCCACTTCGTGTACATGGAGGAGGTGCTGGGGGTGGCCGATGACCTCGCCCGCACCGTGGCCATCAACACCCTGGTGGCCGGTCAGGCCTTCTACCTGCTGAACCTGCGCCTGATCCATCAGCCGGTGCTGGCGGGTGGCGAGCTGTTCCGCTCGCGGGCGATGTGGATCGCCATCGGGGTGCTGGTCGTGCTGCAGCTGGCGTTCACCTACGTGCCGGTGATGCACACCCTGTTCGGCACCACCGGGATCGATACCGGGGACTGGGCGCGCATCCTGCTGTTCGGGCTGGCGGTGTTCCTGATCGTGGAGGGCGAGAAGCTGGTGTTCCGGCGCATGGGCTGGGCCGGGACCTGACTGGCCCGGCCCGGCGCCGGCCGGTATCAGTCGGTGTGGGTGACCCACTCGCGGCCGGTGGCCTCTTCCCAGTCTGCGGGTGTGGGCGTGCTGCGGTCGTAGTCCAGCCAGGCCTCGTAGACCTCGTCGGGCCAGTGCGACTGCAGCCAGTAGATGATGGCCTCGGCGTCTTCTTCGTCAATCTGCTCCTCGAACGAGGGCATGGTGCCGCCGCGGGCCTGACCGCCGTACCGGATCATGTCCTTGAGCTGCCACCAGGGGTGGTGCCAGGTGTGGGCCGAGCCGTCGAGCGGCGGCGGGGGCCAGTTGCCGTCTTCGTCCGGCTGGTGCCAGTTCTCCGCCCCCTCGCGGTCCTCGCCATGGCAGGCCGCGCAGTACTGCTGGTAGAGGTGCTCGCCGCGCGCGAGGATCTCCGGGTTGTCGGTGCGTTCGCGGTGTTCCGGCTCGCCGGACCAGAAGCCGCCGTCACAGCCGGCCAGCAGCAGGGGCAGGGCCAGGGCGAGAAGCGGGGAGGCCCGCAGGGTCGCGGTCACTCGGCTTCCCCTTCGTCCGGCGAGTCGTCCCCGCCGAAGGCATCACGGACCCCGTCCCAGGCGTCGCGCGAGCCGTCGCGGATGCGGCCCCAGGCGTCCCGTGACCCGTCGCGTACGCCATCCCAGGCCTCGCGGGAACCTTCGCGGACGCCGCCCCAGGCCTCGCGCGAGCCGTCCCGCACGCCTTCCCAGGCCTTGCGCGAGCCTTCGCGGATCGATCCGCCGGCGCGCCCGCTGCGCAGCTCCATGTCGTCGTACCAGGCGGCCAGGGCATCGCGTTCGTCGTCCAGGGCCTGCAAGGCCCGTTCGCGGTTTTCGCGCGTGGTGTCGGCGAGATCGTCCCAGGTCTCGCTGGCCTCCCGGTGCAGGCGCTGCAGGGTGTCATCCATCGCGTCCAGGGTATCCCGGGTGCGTTCGCGTGCGGTCTCGTCGCCTTCTTCGGCATCGCGCTGCAGCTGCTCGCGGCGCTGCTGCCAGTCGTCGCGCAGGCTTTCCATCGACTCGCTGGTGGTTGCGGCGGCGGTGGTTTCGTCGCCGGATTCCGCCCAGGCGGCCGGCGGCAGCGCCAGCAGGAGCCCGAGCACGGCCAGGAGTAACAGTCGGGTGGCTGGATTGCGGGTCATGAGGAGTCTCCGGATGCCTCGATTTGTCCATCATGGTAGACGAGTGCGGCCCGGTGTAGTTTCCCGGCGGCCGACGAGGAGGTGAATCCGTGAAATTCGACGCTTTTGTCCGCGGTGCTCCGGGCCTGTCCGTGATCATCCCCGCGTGGAACGAGGCGGAATGGCTGCCGCGGACCCTGGCCGCGGTCCAGGGGGCGCTGGCCGGTGTCGAACGGGCCAGCGAGATCATCGTGGTCGACAATGCCTCCACGGATGCCACCCCGGAGATCGCGCAGCGCGCGGGCTGCCGGGTGGTGTACGAGCCCGAGCGTCGCATCAGCCGGGCGCGCAATGCCGGTGCCGGTGCGGCCCGCGGTGACTACCTGGTGTTTGTCGATGCCGATACCTGGCCCGATGCCGAACTGCTGCAGGCCACGCTGGACGCGCTCGACAGCGCAAAGGTGTGCGGCGGTGGCGCCCGGGTCGCCTTCGATCACCTCGACCATCGCATCTATCGCCGGGGCGCGGCCGCATGGAACGCCCTCTCCGCGCGCCTGGGTCTGGCGGCGGGCTGCTACGTGTTCTGCACCCGCGAGGCGTTCACGGCCGCGGGCGGTTTCAGCGAGGCGGTCTACGCGGGCGAGGAGGTGTTCCTGTCACGGGCGCTGAAGCGCCGGGGCAGGGCGCGCGGGCAGCGTTTCGAGATCCTGCAGACGCCGGTGCTGACCTCCGGGCGCAAGGAGGACTGGTTTCACCCCGCGCGCCACGTCCTGGTGGTGCTGCAGGTGCTGCTGTTGCCCTGGAGCCTGCGTTCGCGGCGTCTGAGCTGGTTCTGGTACACGCGTCCCCCGCGCAATCCCTGATTCACAGCGCGTCGAAGCGGTTGCGTCCCGAGGCCTTGGCCGCATACAGGGCGTGGTCGGCGCGTTCGAGGATCTCGTCCACCGGTTCGCCGGGCTGCGCGAGATGGCCCCCGGCGCTGAAGGTCACCGGCGTGTCCTCCGGCGTCTCGACCCGGGCGGCGGCCTCCACGACGGTCTGCCCCGTCGCCGCCAGGCGGCCTTCGTCGCAGGGGTGCAGCAGGATCAGGAATTCGTCGCCGCCCCAGCGCGCGACCCGGTCGTCGGGGCCGAGGATTTCGCGCAGCCGTTCGGCGACCCGGGTCAGGGTCACGTCGCCCTCGGCATGGCCGTGGGTATCGTTCAGCGGCTTGAAGTGGTCCAGATCGAGGTAGATCACGCCGAACGGCTCCCCGGAACGCCGGGCGCTCCGGGCGTGGTCGTCCAGCAGTTCGTCCATGCCCCGCCGGTTCACCAGGCCCGTCAGCGGGTCCTTGCGGGCCATCTCGTGCAGTGCCTCGGTGCGTTCGCGGACCTTGGTTTCGAGGTCGCGGGTGTGGCTGCGGATGGCCTCGGCCATGCCGTGGTAATGGCGGATCAGGCGGCCGATCTCGCCACGCCCCTCGGGCAGTTCGACCGGGCGCAGGTCGCCCGCCTGGATGCGCGCCATGGCCGTTTCCAGTGCGGCCACCGGGCGGAAGATCAGGCGCTGCAGCGCAAGATGGACCAGCAGCAGCGTGAGCACCAGGGTGAAAGCGAAGACCACCAGGACCGGTGCGAAATGGCGCACCGGCATCACCTTGTCGAGGTCCAGCAGGGTGATTTCGTACCAGTCGAGAGCCGGCAACCGGGCAATGCCCGCCAGCTGGCGTTGCCCGTCGACCTGGACGAAGTCGGTGCGCACCTCGCCTTCCGGATCGGACAGATTCCGCAGTTCGTCCATCATGGAGCGGATGCGCTGGTGGTCGCGGGGCCGGTCGACCAGGCGTTCCACCGTGCTTTTCTGGCCCTCCGGCTGCACCAGGCTGGCGAATTCGATGAACTCCGGATCGCGGTAGAGCTGGATGGCGCCGCTGAAGTCGGCGAACACCGTGGTGATCCCCGGCTGCTCGATGTCGACGATGTCGCGCAGGATGCCGTCCAGTTCCAGGCCGGTCCCGGTCATGCCGAGGATCGAGCCGTCGCGGTCGCGGATCAGTACGTCGATCCACAGCTTGGTGACCCCCAGTTCGGTGTCCGGATTGACGTTGAGATGGAAGTCGCGTTCCTCCTCGATCAGGCGGAAGAACCAGGCATCATCGGGGTCGTCGGGGTCCAGGTGATAGCGCAGCGGGTCGTCGGCGAATTCGTCGTCGGCGTTGTTGTGGTAGTAGGCGCCGTTTTCGCGCAGGGCCACGAAGTAGTTTTCGTCGCGGAAATTGCCACGAAAGCTCTCCATCTCCTCGATGGCGGCCGCCTCCCTGTCGGGGTTGTCGGGTTCGCGGGCGAACCGGAGGATGGCGGTGGAGTCGGCCAGCTGGTGCGACAGGGCGATCTCGCGTTCCAGCGGCTGCTGCAGGCGGGCGCTGTCGTAGCGCACCTGAATTTCCGCGACGTGCTGCCCCCATTGCTCGATGATGCCTTCGGCAATGCGCTCGAAGGCGAACCAGACGCCGACCAGTCCGACCAGGAGCAGGGCGCCGGCGAGCACCAGGAAGCGGCTGCGCAGGCTCATGCCGGGGGCGGGAAGGGAGATAAAAGACCGTGCATGGTTCAAGTTTACCAGAGGGTCACGCGGCCCGTTTGCGTGCCAGCGTCAGGCCGTCGCCGATCGGCACCAGCGACAGATCCACCCGGTCGTCCCGGTGCACGAACCGGTTGAATTCGCGGATCGCTACCGTGTCCTCGCGCTGATCGCTGCGGTCGGCCACCGTGCCGTGCCACAGGGTGTTGTCGATCATCACCAGGCCCCCGGGCGCCAGCAGGGCGAGGCAGTGTTCGTAGTATTCGCGGTAGCCGGTCTTGTCGGCGTCGATGAAGGCCAGGTCGAAGGGCTCGACCGCGGGGTCTTCTTCGCGCAGGGCCTGCAGGGTGTCCGCGGCCGGTCCGAGGCGCAGGTCGATGCGGTCCTCGACGCCGGCGCGGCGCCAGTAGCGGCCGGCGATGTCGGTCCATTCGCGGCTGAGATCACAGGTCACGATCCGGCCGTCGGCCGGCAGGGCCTCGGCGATGGCCAGGCTGCTGTAGCCGGTGAAGGTGCCGATCTCCAGGTAGCGCCGGGCACCCGTCAGCCGGGCGAGCAGGGCCATGAACTGCCCCTGTTCCGGGGCGATCTGCATGCGCGCCTCGGGCAGGGCCGCGGTCTCCGCACGCAGTTCTGCCAGCAGCGGCGATTCGCGCAGCGAGGCGTCGAGCAGATACGGGTGGAGTTCGTCATCGAGTCCGATGGAACGTGTCGACATCGCAGCCTCCGGGTCATGCGGACCGCGCCGCGCGCAGGCGCCGCAGTACGCGCAGGGGGTGGGTGGCGGCCAGGACCAGGGCGATCAGCGCCGCCCATTCCAGCCAGTGGGGCAGCCATTCGGTGGCGGCCTCGACCCCGGTCAGCGGATCGAATCCGGTGTACGCCAGGGCCAGATCCAGCAGCAGCCCCAGGGCAATGGTCGACCCCATAATCCCGACGAGGTAGCGAACCAGCGCGGCATTGCCCATCTCCCGTCGATATACGCCCAGGGTCGCCATGCTGGTGATCGGCGCGGCCAGCAGGAACACCAGCACGGTCCCGGGCGAAACGCCGGCCACCAGCAGGCCGGCCGCGATGGGCGTGGCCGCCGTTGCACACAGGTACATGGGGATGCCCACCAGCGCCATCAGCAGCATGACCGCCGGTCCGCTGCCATACGCGGCCAGCGCATCCGGCGGTACCGTGGCCAGCAGCACGCCCGCCACCAGCAGTCCGAGCACCAGCCACAGGCGGATGTCGTCGAGGATGTCGCCAAAGGCGTAGGCCAGGCCGCCGCGCAGTTCGGCCAGCCGCCCGTGGCCGCCGCCGGGCGGCGCGGACTCCGTGCCGCAGGTGCTGCCGCAGGCGTCGCCGCCGACATCGTCCGGGCCGGGGTCGGGGGGCGACTGGCGGGCGCGGCTTCCCGCCCCGACCAGCAGACCGGTGGCCAGCGCGGTGACCACCGCGCCGAGCCCCCGGACCACGGCCATCAGCGGTCCCAGCAGGACGTAGCTGATCGCCAGCGAATCGATCCCGATGCCGGGGCTGCCGATCAGGAAGGCCGTGGCGGGGCCGCGTCCGGCGCCACCCCGGTGCAGGGCCAGGGCGGCCGGGATGGCGCCGCAGGAACACAGGGGCAAGGGCGCCCCGGCCACCGCCCCGCGCGCCGTGGCCCCCACCGATGATCCCCCGAGCCAGGTCTGCAGGCGTTCCTGAGGCAGCAGGGCGCGCACCAGCCCGGCGACCGCCAGCCCAGCCAGCAGCCAGGGCGCGGCGACGAGCGCGAGTTGCAGGGTGGCCTGAAGGATGTCGATTGTCATGACTCCATCCTTCGCCGTGTGCCGCGCGGGTGCAAGAGCGACCAGCGCGGGTGACGGTTCGGCACCGTCCGGCGCGAGCGGCTACACTGCCGACCATTCACGCAATGCAACGAAAGGAGATGATAATGACGGGATACGCACTGGCGAATGTCCTCCACGTCCTGGCCGTGGTGATCTGGGTGGGGGGCATGTTCTTCGCCTGGGCCATCCTGCGCCCGGCGGCCAACGCGGAGCTGGATGACGCCACGCGCCTGCGCCTGTGGCCGGCGGTGCTGGGGCGGTTCTTCCCCTGGGTGTGGGTCTCCATCGCGGTGGTGCTGGTGACGGGCTTCTACCTGATCTTCGGCGTGCTCGGCGGCATGGGCGGGGTGCATCCCAGCGTGCACACCATGCTGCTGCTGGGCATCATCATGATGCTGATCTTCGCGCACATCTTCTTTGCGCCCTATCGCCGGCTGAAGCAGGCGGCCGAGGCCGGAGACATCGCCGAGGGTCTGCGCCGGGTCGGCCAGATCCGCCTGTTCGTGGCGATCAATACCGTGCTGGGCCTGGTCACCGTGGCCGTGGGCTCCGGCGGCCGGCTGCCGCTGTAAAGCCCGCTCAGCGGCCCGGCCCGGGCCGCAGGCGCGGGTGCCAGACGAGTTCCGGCGCCCGCGGCGGTTCGCACTCCACCACTGCGTTCTGCTCGAATTTTTCCAGCCAGTGGTCACGGATCGCCGGCGGGAGGTCGGGGATGCCGAAGCCGGGTTCCTCCGGCCATTCTCCGTCCGGGTCGCCGCTGGTGGCCGGCCAGGCGGGCCGTCCCGCGCTGGTGATCGTGGCCCGCAGCTGTTCCTGGCGCCGGGCGTTCTCCGTCGCACCGGACGGCCGACTGAAGGGGTTGTGTGCGGTGATCAGCGTGATCCGTGCATGGCCCCGTGCGCTCAGCTGGCGCGCCAGTTCCGCGTGGGGCTCGCCAATGCGCAGCTCCAGGGTCGCGCCGCCACCCTGTGCGGCCCCGGCCGGCCCCGGCGGCAGCTGCACGCGGTAGTGCGCCGCGGCGTACACCTGCTCCAGACGCCGGATTTCTGCGCGGCTTCCGGGGGCAGACGATCCCCCGCTGCTTGTCTGTTCGGTCATGTCGCGGCACTCTCGAGGTTGCACCTGCACGGCAGGCGATTCGACAGGGGGAGCGGGATGTCGGTCAAGCCATGGATCCAGCGGGGCGGGACGTGAGCCGCGGGTCGGCCCCCGGTCGGGTCCCCGGGCGGACTTCGCATCTGACCGGGGCCTTTCTGCTGGTCCTGCTGCTGGTGGCGGCGGTGGCGGTGGTCAGCTGGTTGCGCGTGCAGCAGCTGCAGCAGGAGGTCCAGTCCCTCACCGCGGAATACGTGCAGCGGGTGGACAGTGTCCACCGCATGCGCGCGCTGGTGCGCGAGCGGACGCTGCGCGCGACGCTGGTCCTGAGCACCGATGACCCCGCCATGCAGGACCAGTACCGCCAGGAATTCCGCGACCTCGCCCGACGCTTCATCGAGGCGCGCGACGAGGTGGATCGGGCGATCGACGATCCCCGCCATGCGCGTCTGCTGGCGGAACTGCGCGAGATGACCGCGGTGGGGGCGCCGCTGATGAGCGAGATGATCGACCTGGCCCTTGCCGGCGGCCGTCAGGAGGCGTTGCCGACCCTGTATTCCCGCATCATGCCGGCGCAGGAGCGCACCCTGGAGCAGATCGAGCGCCTTCTCGCGGCTCTCGAACAGCAGAACGCGGCGGACATTCGCGCGATGGTGCGCCAGCACGAGGATACCCAGCAGGTCATGGTGATGGCCTCGGGCGTGGCCATGCTGCTGATCGCCGGCATCGGTTTTCAGGTGCGCCGGCGCATCCGCCGGGATTATTCGGCCCTGCAGGAGGAACTGGTGCAGCGCCGCCGGGCCGAAGCGCGCCTGCGCGAGACCCAGGCCGGGCTGGAGGCCGCGGTGGCGCGGCGGACCGCCGAACTGGAGGATGCCTCCGCGCGCCTCGAGGAGGCCCAGCGCATCGCCGGCGTGGGGTACTGGGACTGGGGCATCCGCGGCGAGCAGCTCAACTGGTCGACCAATGTCTATGAGCTGTTCGGTCTGGATCCCGAACGGGACACGGCCGGTTTCGAGGCCTACATGCACGCCATCCACCCGGAAGACCGTGCCCGGGTGCGCCAGGGCATCAACGCCGCGCTGGCCGCGGGCAGCCATTATCACCTGGAGCACCGGGTCGTACTGCCCGACGGCGGGCTGCGGCACGTGCGGGTGGAGGGCGAGATATCGCGCGATGCCGACGGACGCCCGCAGCGGGTGCTGGGCATGGTGCGCGACATCACGCGCGACAAGCGTTCCGAGGAACGCCTGTGGCATCAGGCCCATCACGATTCGCTGACCGGGCTGCCGAACCGCAGCCTGTTGCAGGAACACCTGCGTCAGGCGCTGAGCCGGGCGCGGCGCAACGGCACGCGTCTGGCGCTGCTGGTCTGCGACCTGGACGGCTTCAAGCCGGTCAACGACCGTCTGGGTCACGATGCCGGTGACGTGGTGCTGGTGACCGTGGCCGCGCGCCTGCGCAGTGGCGTGCGCGAGAGTGACGTGGTCGCCCGCGTGGGGGGCGACGAGTTCGTCCTGCTGCTGGAGGCCGTGGGCGGACCCGAGGACGTGCGCGCCGTGGGACACAAGCTGCACCAGCGTTTCGCCGAGCCGGTGGAGATCAATCAGGAGGCGGTGCGCGTGGGCCTGAGTCTGGGGGCGGCGATCTATCCCGACGACGGCGAACGGGCCGAGGAGCTGCTGCAGCAGGCGGACCACGCCATGTACGTCGCCAAGAACGGTTCCGGCCAGGAACTGGTGCTGGCGGATCAGAGGTAGGGTGTGAGCAACCGGGCGGCGCCGTCGCGCAGGCGTATCGGCAGCGGGCGGCGGTAGATCTCGGTGAGCGTGAGCTCGCGCGAACGTTCCAGCAGGCCGTCGGCCCATTGCGTCAGGCGCCCGCCCAGCCCGGGGTCGTAGCATTCCAGGTTGAACTCGAAGTTCAGACGCAGGCTGCGCGGGTCCCAGTTGGCCGAGCCCGCCAGCACCCATTCGCCGTCGACCAGCATGATCTTGGAATGGTTGAACGGCGGCGGGGTCAGCCACAGCCGGCAGCCGCGTTCCAGCAGCTCCGCCTGGCCGGGCTGGCTGGCCCATTGCACCAGCCGCAGGTTATTGCGCTCCGGCAGCAGGATATCCACCCGGATCCCGCGCAGTGCGGCGGCCTTGAGCGCCCCCACCAGGGCATGGTCGGGCAGGAAATAGGGCGTGGCGATCACGATGCGCTCGCGGGCCTCGGCGATCGCCGCCTGCAGGGTGAAGTTGAGGACCTCGAAGTCCTCGTCCGGGCCGTCGGGCAGCCCGCGGCACAGCAGGGCACCGCCGTCGGCGTCCAGTGGCGGGAACCAGGTCTCGCCCTTCAGCTGTTCGCCGGTGGTGAATTCCCAGTCCTCGGCAAACACCCGTTGCAGCTGGCGGCAGACCGGCCCGCGCACGGCGAAATGCAGATCCTGGATCGGGTGACGTCCGGGGTCGCTGGGGCTGTGCCCGCGGCGGATGTTCATGCCGCCGGTGAAGCCACGATACCCGTCGACCACCAGCAGCTTGCGGTGATTGCGCAGGTTGAAGACCGCCAGGCTGCGCGGGATGTGGTGCACGGGCAGGAAGGGGGCGGCGACGAGCCCGGCGCGGCGCAGATGGCGCAGGGTGTTGCGGCGGCTGTAGCGCACCCCGATGCCGTCGACCAGCACGCGCACGGCCACACCGCGTTCGCGCGCCGCCTGCAGGTGCCGGATGAAACGCTGGCCCTGAGTGTCGTAGTCGAAGATGTAGGTGGCCAGGGTGATGGAATGTTCCGCGCGATCGATCGCCTCCAGCATCGCGCCGAAGGCCTGGTCGCCGTCGAACAGTGGCTCCATCGCGTTGCCGCCGGTCAGGCGGAACGGGCTCAGGCGGTCGCCGCTGTGCACCAGGCGCGCCCAGCGCGCCGGTGGCGCCGGACGTGCCCCCTCGCGCGGCTGCAGGTCGGACAGCAGGTGCCCCTCGCGCAGGGCATGCGCACGGCGCCGGATGCGGTTGACGCCGAACAGCCAGTAGAGGATGGACCCGGCCAGCGGCAGCAGGAAGATCAGCCCGACCCACGCGATCAGCATGCCGGTGTCGCGCCGCTGCAGCAGGGCATGCGCGGCGGTGGCGACGGCGATCGCGAGCGAGACGACGGCGAAAACACTGGCGGCCCAGCCGCTGTCGAGCACAGCAGGTCTCCCGGTGACGGTGTGGCGTGGCGGCGTTGTGGATGAACCGCCGCAGGCCCGCTACAGTACGCGGGCCGGGCGGCAGCTTAAAGATTTTCCCCGGTGCCCGCCACGGTGGCCCGCGGGAATCCAGCCCTGTCGCCCTCCGTTTCGCTCCCCGGCCGAGAATCGCGCATGAGCCATTCCCTGACTCCCGAATCGTTCGCCAATGGCGAGCAGCTGCCGCTGAAGGATTTCACCGAGAAGGCGTACCTGGATTACTCCATGTACGTGATCCTGGACCGCGCCCTGCCGCATATCGGCGACGGGCTGAAGCCGGTGCAGCGGCGCATCATCTATGCGATGAGCGAACTGGGGCTGTCCGCCACCGCCAAGTACAAGAAATCGGCGCGTACCGTGGGCGACGTGCTCGGCAAGTTCCATCCGCACGGCGACGCCGCCTGCTACGAGGCGATGGTGCTGATGGCGCAGCCGTTCTCCTACCGCTACCCGTTCGTGGACGGGCAGGGCAACTGGGGCTCGCCGGACGATCCCAAGTCGTTCGCCGCGATGCGCTACACCGAGTCACGCCTGTCGCGCTATGCGCAGCTGCTGCTGTCCGAGCTGGGCCAGGGTACGGTCGACTGGGTGCCGAACTTCGACGGCGCGCTGGAGGAGCCGAAGATGCTGCCGGCGCGGCTGCCGAACGTGCTGCTCAACGGCGGCTCCGGGATCGCCGTGGGCATGGCCACCGACATCCCCCCGCACAACCTGCGCGAGGTGGCCGCGGCCTGCGTGCACCTGCTGGAACACCCGAAGGCCACCGTGGACGAGCTGTGCGAGCACCTGCCGGGGCCGGACTTCCCCACCGAGGCGGAGATCGTCACCCCGCGCGCCGATCTGCAAAAGCTCTACGCCACCGGCCAGGGGTCGGTGCGCGCGCGGGCGCGCTACGAGCGCGAGGGCGACGACATCGTGGTCACCGCGCTGCCGCACCAGGTCTCCGGGGCGAAGCTGCTGGAACAGATCGCCAGCCAGATACGGGCGAAGAAGCTGCCGATGATCGAGGACCTGCGCGACGAATCCGACCATGAGCACCCGACCCGCCTGGTGATCACCCCGCGCTCGAGCCGCGTGGACATCGAGGCGCTGATGGCGCATCTGTTCGCCACCACCGACCTCGAGAAGAACTACCGCGTGAACATGAACGTGATCGGGCTCGACGGCCGCCCGCAGGTGCGCGACCTGCCCGGGCTGCTGCGCGAATGGCTGGAGTTTCGCATCGAGACCGTGCGCCGGCGCCTGCAGTGGCGCCTGGAGAAGGTGCAGGCGCGGCTGCACGTGCTGGAAGGCCTGCTGATCGCCTATCTCAACATCGACGAGGTGATCGCGATCATCCGTGAATACGACGAGCCGAAGCCCGAACTGGTCAGCCGCTTCGGCCTCAGCGAGACCCAGGCCGAGGCGATCCTGGAACTCAAGCTGCGCCATCTGGCAAAGCTCGAGGAGATGAAGATCCGCGGCGAGCAGGACGAGCTCTCGCAGGAACGCGACCAGCTGGAGAAGACCCTGGGGTCCGAGCGCCGCCTGCGGACCTGGGTGCGCCAGGAGATCGAGAAGGACGCCGCCGACTATGGTGACGAACGGCGATCCCCGCTGGTGGAACGCGAAGCCGCGCGGCCGCTGGACGAATCCGCGCTGGTGCCGGCGGAGCCGCTGACCATCGTGCTCTCGGAGAAGGGCTGGGTGCGCGCCGCCAAGGGCCACGACGTGGACGCCCGCGGCCTGAACTACAAGGCGGGTGATGCCTTCCGCGCGGCGGTCGCCGGGCGCAGCAACCAGCCGGTGGCGTTTGTCGACTCCACCGGGCGTGCCTATACCCTGCAGGCGCACAGCCTGCCTTCGGCGCGCGGTCAGGGCGAACCCCTGTCGGGCCGGGTGAATCCGGCCGAGGGGGCGCATTTTGTCGGCATGGCCACCGGGAGCGGCGAGGATCGCTGGCTGCTGGCCACCGATCATGGCTATGGCTTCATCACCCGTCTGGAGGAGCTGCTGGGACGCCAGAAGGCGGGCAAGAACGTGCTGACCGTGCCGGCCGGGGCGGCGGTGCTGCCGCCGGTCGCCGTGCCGGATCCGGAGCGCGACCATCTGGCGGTGGTCACGACCCGGGGCTACCTGCTGGTGTTCCCCGCGGCCTCGCTGCCGGAGCTGGCCCGCGGCAAGGGCAACAAGCTGGCCGGGATCCCGGCGTCGTCGATCAAGGACGGCTCGGAGCGGGTGCAGGAGGTGGTGGCCCTGGCTCCGGGCGATACCCTGGTGGTGCATGCCGGCAAGCGCTTCAAGGCGCTGGCGCCGGCGGAGTGGGGCGAATACGTCAGCGAGCGCACGCGCCGCGGGCGGCAGCTGCCGCGCGGCTACCAGAAGGTCGATTCACTGGAGGTACGCCGCTGACCCGCGCCGCGAGGTCTATGTACCGCGTTGCCCGGCGCCGGTGGCGTCCCGTGCCGGGGCGATCAGCGCGCGGGCATCGGCCTCGGGCAGCGGACGGTGATAGAGAAAGCCCTGGCCGACGGGGCAGCCCAGCTCCCGCAGCAGGTCGGCGTCGTCCCGGGTCTCGATGCCTTCGGCCACCGTCTCCAGGCCAAAGCCGCGACTGACCGCAAGGATCGCCTCGAACAGGCGGCGCATGTCGGGGTGGCCCGCGATGCCGTCCACCAGGGCACGGTCCACCTTGACGGTGGAGACCGGCAGCCGCCGCAGATAGGCCAGCGACGAGTAGCCCGTGCCGAAGTCGTCGATGGCGATGGAGACCCCCAGTTCGCGGAGTGCATGCAGCTCTTCCAGGGCCTGATCGAGGTTGTGCATGATCGCGGTCTCGGTGATCTCGACCTCGAGGCACTGCGGCGGCGTGCCGGTCTGTTCCAGGGCCAGCCGTACGGCTTCGGTCAGCGTGTTGCCGCGCGCGGTCAGGGCCTCGAACTGGCGTGCCGAGATGTTGACCGCCACCGGGTAGCAGTCACCGGTCGATGCCCGCCAGCGGGAGGTCGCGGCCAGCGCCTCGCGCAGGGCCCACTCGCCGAGGTTGACGACCGCGCCGGTGGTCTCCGCCACCGGGATGAACTCCCCCGGCGAGACCCGGCCGAATTCGGGGTGATCCCAGCGCATCAGCGCCTCGAAACCGGTGACCATGCCATCGGGCAGGTGGATCTTGGGCTGGTACAGCAGCGACAGGCCCTGACCGTCATGGGCATGCGCGAGGTCGTGTTCCAGGCGGTGACGCCGGCGGGCGGCCTGCTCCAGTTCCGGGGCGTAGCTGAGCCAGGGGAGCTGCCGGCGGTCGGCCTTGGACAGCGTGAGCATGACCCGGCGGATCAGCTCGCCGGTGTCGTGGCCGGCCTCGGTGGTGCGCGCATGTCCGGCCACGATCTCCGGGCGTACCTCGTACTGGCCGATCTGCAGGCGCTGCAGGGCGGTGTCGAGCATGTCCCGCAGGGCGTCGTCCGTCAGCCCGTGTTCGCTGCGGGCCAGCAGCAGGAAGGTGGCGCCGCCCCAGAGCCCGCAGATCCCGCCATGGTGGCCTACCGCGGCGTCGAGGCGGCCCTGCAGGCGCTGGCCCGTCTCGCGCAGTATCAGATCCGCGGCGGCGTGGCCCTCCATGCGTTCCAGGGTCTCGTGGCCGCTGACGCGCAGCATCACCAGATCGATCACCGGGATCACCGGGTCGTGCAGCCATTGCTCCAGGGTTTCCAGCAGCGCCGCGCGGTTGGGCAGGTCGGTGGCCAGATCGTGGTGGGCCAGGTATTCCAGATCACGATCCTTGCGCTGCAGGGTCAGGGATTGCGCCTCGAGGCTTTGCGACAGGTCCTGCACCTCGTTGTGCGTGGCATTGTGCAGGGCCCGTACCCGCAGCAGGTTGCTGATGCGCTGGACCACCTCGAAGGCATCGAACGGCTTGGTGATGAAATCGAGGGCGCCGCCCGCCAGCGCCTGCTGGCGGGTGTCGGGGTCGATCTGTGCGGTCAGCACGATCACCGGCAGCCAGTCGCCTTCGCCCAGTTCCGCGTTCAGGGTCTCCATCACCTGATGGCCGTCCATGCCCGGCATGCGGATGTCCAGCAGCATCAGGTCGCGCGGGTCCTCGCGCCAGGACTCCACCGCCTGCTGCGGGCGGGTCTCGCCCCGGACATGCTGAAAGCCGGCGTCCTCCAGGATGGTGGTCAGAAGCTCCACGTTCATCGGATTGTCATCCACGATGAGGATGCGGGCTTCGGTCCGGGACTGGTCGGGTGTGAGCATGGCAGCGTGGCGATCGCGGTTCAGTCGTCGGTCGGGTTCAGCAGCCGGTCCAGGCTGCGCATGAAGGCCGGGATATCCAGCGGCTTGGTCAGATAGTCCGCCAGATCGGGGTTCTGGTTCCCTTCGCCGGCCTTTTCGCGGATGGTGTCCGCGCTCAGGGCGATCAGCGGTATGTGCCGGGTCTCGGGCCGCGACTTGAGCATGCGTGCCGCGGCGGTGCCGCTCATCCCGGGCAGATGGATGTCGAGCACGATGAGGTCGGGCAGCCATTCGCGCGCGGTGATCAGGCCCTGTTCGGCACTGCCGGCGACGCGCAGTTCGGTCCGGTCCCGGTTGCGCAGCAGTTCGCGCATCAGTTCCACGTTGGCCGGGTTGTCTTCGATATACAGGATCCGCTGGGCGGCGGCCGGGACGGCATCGGCATCGCCGGCGTGGCCTTCGGCGGGGTCCGGCGGCGCGCGATCGGGCCCGTCGGCCGCCGACGATGGCTGGCCGAGGGGCAGGCGGATGCGGAAGCACGAGCCCTCGCCCTCGATGCTGGAGAAATCGAGCTCGCCACCCATGCGTGTGGCAAGCTCGCGCGAGATGACCAGGCCAATGCCGGTGCCCTCGACGCCGCCGCCTTCGTGTTCCAGGCGCTCGAACGGCTGGAACAGGCGTTCGCGGTATTCCTCCGGGATGCCGGGACCGGTGTCATGGACCTCCACGTTCAGCATGCCGTGTTCCGGATCTCGCTCCGGATCGGCGGCCGTGCCGTTGCGCTCGGCGTGCACGATCACGTCCACCCGGCCGTCGGGCCGGTTGTACTTGATGGCGTTCGACAGGAGGTTGATCAGGACCTGACGGGCGCGGGTCGGGTCGACGTATGCCCTCGGCCAGGCGGTCTCGGGGTCGGGGTGGTGGAGTGCCACCCCGTGTTCCTCCGCCAGCGGACGCACCATGTCCAGTGCCTCGCGCAGCACCGTGCCGACTTCGATCGCCTCCAGCGAAAGGGTCAGGCGGCCGGTCTCGATGCGCGAGAGATCGAGGACATCGCTGATCAGGTTGAGCAGGTGGGTCCCGCTCTCGCGGATGTGGGCGATCTGCCGGGCCTGCCGCTCGGTCAGGGGTTCCCGCGAGCTTTCGGCGAGGATCTGGGCGAAGCCCAGAATGGAGTTCAGCGGCGTACGCAGTTCGTGCGACATGTTGGACAGGAACTGCGACTTGGCCTGGCTCGCGCGTTCGGCCTCGTGCATTGCCCGTTCGAGTTCCTCGCGGTCGCGGTGGCGCGCCTCGCGGTCGCGCAGGGCGCGGATCAGGATCGCGTAGGTCGCGGAGAACGGGGCGAGGAAGTCGGCCAGCTCCTGGTCATAGCCGCCCGGGCGGTCGGCGATCCCGAACATGCCCACCAGTTCGTCGCCATGGTAGAGCGGCATGCCGAGATACGGGCCGAGTTCCGGATGCCCTTCGGGCAGGCCGCCGGCGCGGGGGTCGGTCATCACGTCGTCGGAGATCAGCATGCGGCCCTCGTGCATGACCCGACCGATCAGGCTGTTCGCCCCGCACAGCCGCATGTCGCCGCTGAGCAGCTCCTGATAGAGCCGTTCGGAGGCATCGCTCCAGGCCAGGTTGGTGATCGCGTGGATCTTGAGGCACGGCTGGCCGTCGTGCCATTCGGTCTCGCCCATGAAACCGTAGTGACTGTCGGTCACCTGCAGCAGGGTGTCCAGCAGGAACGGCCAGACGTCCTCGGCGGAGTCGGTCTCCATGTATTGCGTGGTGGCCAGGCGCATGGCCTCCAGCAGATGCTGCTGGCGCTGCTGCTGCGCGGTCGCGTTGCGGTAGGCGTCGATGTCCTGGACGATGCCCAGCAGGTGTCGCGGGCGGCCACGGTCGTCGCGTTCCAGATCGCCCTGGGCGCGCAGCCAGCGCGGTGGCGAGGTGCGGATACGGAATTCCACGTCCAGCGGAGTCCCCGAGGCCAGGCTTTCGTTCAGCGCTCCCTGGACGCGGGGACGGTCCTCCGGCAGCACGATGTCGGTGAGGAAACGCGGATCCTGCAGCGCGGGATGCTCGGCGCCTTCGGTCAGGGCGGCGGCCTCCGGGGTCCAGTCCAGCTCGCCGGTGACCGCGTCCACGCTCCAGTTACCGATGCGCGCAAAGCGCTGTGACAGGCTGCGACGGCGTTCCGCCTCGCGCAGGGCATTCTGCGCACGGGTGATCTCGCTGAGGTCGTGGGCGACGGTGATCACACCTTCGGAACGGCCGTCCTCGCCGACCAGCGGGGTCTTGATCAGTTCCAGTTCCCAGCTCCGGCCGTTGTGCTCGAAATGCAGCGGCTGGGTGCGGGTCTGGCCGGTGGTCATGACTTCGTGGTCGAGGGCGCGGGAATAGTCGGCCACGTCGGCACTGAAAAGATCGTGGGCCGTACTTCCGAGGGCCTTTTCCGGCGCGAAGCCCAGCAGGGGCTCGCAGGCCGGGTTGGCCACCACGTAGCGGCCGTCGGCATCGCTGGCGTAGATCGGATTGGGGGCGCCGCGCAGCACCGCGTTGAACAGGCGGCTTTCGCGCAGTTCGCGTTCCTGCGCCTCGTGCAGTTCGGTCAGATCGTTGACGATGCCGATGTAGTGCTCTCCGCCGTCGATCCGGATGGAGGAGACCGCGAGCTGCATCGGAAAGGTGTGCCCGTCGCGATGCAGGCCGCGGACCTCGCGGCCGATCCCTATGATGCGCGCTTCTCCGGTGGCCTGGTAGTGGCGCAGGTAGTCGTCGTGCTGGCTCGCCCAGGGGTCCGGCATGAGCATGGACACGTTGTGGCCCAGGACCTCGGCCGCGGAGTAACCGAACAGGCGCTCGGCCGCGGGGTTGAAGCTCTCGATGAGGCCACCGGCGTCGATCTGGATGATGCCGGCGGCCGCGGTCTCGAGCACGGCGTGCAGCTTGCGGCTCTGGTGCTCGTGTGCAGAGCGGGTGGCGTCATAATCTCCACGCAGGAACTCGGTACGCAGGATGTGCCCGGCGAGCCCGGCGAAGTCCTCCAGCGCGCGGATCCGGTCCGCATCGAACCGGCGCGGCCGGGTATCCATCACGCTCAGGGTGCCCACCGCGAGGCCGTCTTCCAGGGTCAGGGGGATCCCCGCGTAGAAACGTACGCCGGGCTCGCCGGTGACCAGCGGGTTGTCGGCAAAGCGCGGATCGTCGGTCGCGTCCTCGACGATGGTGGTGTGCTGCGGGGTGGCGATGGCATGGGCGCAAAACGAGACCTCGCGCGGTATGCGGCGGTGACAGGCGCTGTGGGTGCCCAGCAGGCGCTGGTGGTCATGGTCGATCACCGAGACCACCGCGATCGGGACCTCCAGTCGCGCCGCTGCCTGACGCAGCAGCGGCGCGAACAGGCGCTCGCCGTCGGTCTCCTCGAGCAGCAGGCGGAGCACGCCGGCCAGGCGCCGGTCTTCGTCTTCGGGGGTGGGGGGTGCCCGCATGCATGAACCTGGGCGGAAGTTGTTCACGACGGGATGATACATCATGCAGGCGATGGTGTGTGTGGCCGGGACTTGAACCCGCGTGTATCGCCCCTATCTAATACACCGTCCGAAATGCCTGATTCCACCCGCAACGGAGAACGAGTTCATCCGATGAAACGCATACTGCTGTTCCTGGCCACCAACTTCGCCATCCTGATCGTGCTCAGCATCACGCTGCGCATCCTCGGGGTGGAGAGCATCCTCGACGAGCAGGGGGTCAATCTTGACCTGACGGCCCTGCTGATCTTTGCCGCAGTGTTCGGCTTTGGCGGTTCCTTCATCTCCCTGGCCATCTCCAAGTGGATGGCGAAGAAGACCATGAAGGTGAAGGTGATCGAGAAGCCCTCGAACGCGACCGAGCAGTGGCTGCTGGAGACCGTCCAGCGCCAGGCGAAGCAGGCGGGCATCGGCATGCCGGAGGTCGGGATCTACGATTCGCCGGACCCCAACGCGTTCGCCACCGGCATGAGCCGGAACAACGCGCTGGTCGCGGTCAGCACCGGGCTGATGCAGAACATGGGGCAGGGCGAGGTCGAGGCCGTGCTGGGCCACGAGGTCGGCCACGTGGCCAATGGCGACATGGTGACCCTGGCCCTGATCCAGGGCGTGGTGAACACCTTCGTGATCTTCCTGTCGCGCGTGATCGGGCACTTTGTCGATCGCGTGGTGTTCAAGAACGAGTCCGGTCACGGCCCGGCGTTCTGGATCACCGCCATCGTGGCCGAGATCATCCTCGCGATCCTGGCCTCCATCATCGTGTTCTGGTTCTCGCGCCAGCGCGAGTTCCGTGCCGACCAGGCCGGGGCCGAACTGGCCGGGCGCGAGAAGATGATCGGGGCGCTGGAGTCGCTGGCGCGGGCCTCCGGCCGGCCGGTGGACATGCCGGATCAGATGGCCGCCTTCGGCATCCGTGGCGGCATGGCGCAGGGCCTGAAGAAGCTGTTCATGAGCCATCCGCCGATCGAACAGCGCATCGCCGCGCTGCGCGCCGGGGCCTGAGGCAGGCCCCGCGCCGGGGTTCACCCGGCGAGCACGTGATCGGCGACGAACGGATTGCGCCGGCGCTGCTCGCCGAAGGTGGATTCCGGTCCGTGACCGGGGATGAAACGGACGTCATCTCCGAGTGGCCACAGTTTCTGCGTGATCGACTCGATCAGAACGCGCCCGTTACCGCCGGGAAAATCGCTGCGTCCGATCGCGCCGTTGAACAGCACGTCCCCCACCAGCGCCATCCGCGCGGACGGGCTGAAGAACACCACGTGGCCCGGGGTGTGCCCGGGGCAGTGCAGTACCTGCAGCCGTTCATTCCCCAGCTCCAGGGTCTCTCCGTCGTCCAGCCAGCGATCCGGGGTCAGCGGCGCGATCTCCGGAAATCCGAACATCGCGGCCTGCTGCGGCAGCTGCTCGAGCCAGAACGCGTCTTCGCGCTGCGGGCCGACGACGGGCACGCCGGACAGCCGTGCCAGCTCGGCCGCGCCGCCGGCATGATCCAGGTGGCCGTGGGTCAGCAGGATGGAATCCAGTTCCAGGCCCTGATCGCGCACGCGGGCGAACAGGGTCGGGGCCTCGCCGCCGGGGTCGACCCAGGCCGCGCGGCCGGTTTCGTTGCACCAGATCAGGGTGGCGTTCTGCTCCAGCGGGGTTACCGGAAGGGTGCAGTGTTCAAGCATCGGGGTATCGCTCCGCGGCGAACGCGTCGGGAGGGAATAGTTGTGTGGCGTATGCGTCTTACGGTTGTGCAGATCGCAAGCTTAGGAGAAAAACCGGTCCGGCGCGACCGCTTTCTGTTCGTCGCTCGCGGGAAGTGCTTGACAGGAATATCCTAATATTAGAAGATCTGCATACGCTGAATGTTGCCCCCCCTGACAGCATCGGCGGACTCCTCCATCCTCCTTTGGTGGTTTTCTTGGCGCGGGCTCTGTCCCGCGCTTTTTTTTGCCCGTTCGCATCGTCCGGCCGCCGCGCCTACCATGGCGGCATGCCCGCCCCCGGTTCCCATCGATCATGACGCGACGCCTGAACAGCCTGCGCAATGTGGTGGTGATGTTCATCCTGCTGCCGCTGCTCCTGTTGGTGGGTGCGGTGGTCGCGCTGGGCCTGCAGGAATTCCAGACGCAGATGGAAGACCGCATGCAGGACGACATCGAGCTGGTTGCGCGGGCGATCCGTCTGCCGGTGTCCACGGCGATTGTTGAACAGGACGTGGCCGCCGTTCAGGAGTCGCTGGACTCGCTGTTCCAGATCGACGAAGTCTTCGGGGTGTACGTCTACGACGCGCGCGGCGAGCTGGTGGCGACCTCCGGGCCGCCCAGCCCGTCGCTGCGGCATCGGGGAGAGGCGCAGGCGATCAGCGAGACCGGAACCCTGGGTGCGTTCGACGAACATCGCGGGCGGGAGGTTTTTTCGTTCTTTCTGCCGCTGGCGGACCATGCCGGACGAATCGTGGGCCTGCTCCAGGTGACCCGTGACGTGTCTCCGTTTCGTGCCTACGTCTCCCAGCTGCGCTGGCAGGGCGCGGTGCTGACCGGGGCGGTTACGGTGCTGTTTCTGGCCCTGGTGCTGGTGGGGTACCACCGGGCCGTGGGGCGCCACGTCGAGCGCCTGACCGGGGTGATGCACGACATCGGCGAAGGGGTACGCGGCGTACGGGCGCCCGAGGCCGGGCCGGCGGAGCTGCGCCATGTTGCGGCCACCATGAACGGGATGCTGGAACGGCGCGAGGCGTCCGAAGCCGCACTGGAGGCGCAGCGGGCCGAGCAGCGAGCGCTGGAGGAAAAACTGCGGCATTCGGAAAAGCTGGCGGCGATCGGCCAGCTGGCGGCCGGGGTGGCGCACGAGCTGGGAACCCCGCTGGGGATCATCGCCGGACGCGCCCAGCGGGCCGCCCGCCGCCTGGCCGAGGACGATCCGGCGCGCAAGGAAATGCAGGAGCTGCGGGCAGAAACCGAACGGGTGGAGACCATCGTGCGGCAGCTGCTGGATTTCGCCCGGCGCAATCCGCTGCAGCGCCGCAGCGTGAATCTGGATGAACTGGTCCGGGAACTGGTGGATCGCGTGCGCGGTCGGGGACATTGTCCGGACGTGCAGTTCAGGCTGGAAGGCGCACCCCTGCAGGTGGAAGCGGACCGGCTGCGACTGGGTCAGGCGCTGGAAAACCTGATCGAGAATGGCGGGCAGGCAGCCCGGTCGCGCGTGCGGATCACGTGGGGCGTGGAGCACGGGCAGGTGGAAGTCACGGTGGCCGACGACGGTCCGGCCGCCGGAGGCGGTATCGATCCGGAGACGGCGGAGCGCCTGTTCGAGCCTTTTTTCACCACCAAGCCGGCCGGAAAGGGGACCGGTCTTGGACTGGCGGTGGCCCAGGTCGCGATGGAGGATCATGGCGGTTCGATCGCGCTGGATCGTTCGGACCCGGGCGAGACCCGTTTCGTGATCCGGTTTCCGCGGGCTGCGGATGCCGCGGCAAGTGCCGCACGGGATGGAGAGGATGGAACGTTGCCGGAGGAGGGTGCATGACGAATCCGGAGTCGGTGCTGGTGGTGGAGGACGATCGCGGTCACCGGGACCTGCTGGTGGAGGAGCTGCGCGAGGCGGGTCATGGCGTGGTGGCCGTGGGCAGCGCCGAAGAGGCGATGCAGGCCCTGGGCCAGCAACCCTTCGGCCTGGTGGTCAGCGATCTGAGACTGCCGGGCGAGGATGGCTTTCGCGTGCTGGAAGCCACGCGCGAGGCGGTGCCGGAGCCCGGTTTCATCATGCTCACCGGCTTCGGAACCATCGACCAGGCCGTGGCCGCGCTCAAGGCGGGGGCGGATGATTTTCTGACCAAGCCGGTGGATCTCGATCATCTGCGGCTGGCGGCCGACCGGGTGATCGAGGCCCGGCGGCTGAAGGCCGAGGTGCGCCAGTATCGCGAGCTGCTGGCGGCCGGTGAGGGTTTTCACGGCATGCAGGGGAACAGCCCGGCGATGCTGCGGCTGTTCGACCTGATCCGGCGGATTGCGGCTTCCGACGGATCGGTGCTCATCACCGGCGAGTCCGGCACCGGCAAGGAGCTGGTGGCGCGTGCGCTGCACGCCGAGAGCGCTCGCCGCGACGGTCCCTTCGTCGCCCTGAACTGCGCCGGTATCCCCGAAAGCCTGCTGGAATCGGAACTGCTGGGGCATGTCGCCGGGGCTTTCTCCGGCGCCCGGGGCGCGCGCCGCGGCCTGTTCCGCGAGGCCGACGGGGGCACCCTGTTCCTCGACGAGATCGCCGAGATGCCGGTGGCGATGCAGAGCAAGCTCCTGCGGTTGCTGCAGGACGGGCGCGTGCGCCCGGTGGGCGGCAACGAGGAGGTGGACACCGACGTTCGCATCGTGGCGGCGACCCACCAGGACATCCCGGGGCGCATCGCGCAGGGCGAGTTCCGCGAGGACCTCTACTATCGGCTGGAGACCTTTCGTATCGAGATCCCGCCGTTGCGCGACCGGGGCGAGGATATCGAACGCCTGGCCCTGCAGTTCCTGCGCCAGCACGCCCTGGCTCACGGGCTGCCGGAGCGCCGTCCGAGTCCCGAGGCGATGCGGGCCCTCCTCCACTATGCCTTCCCCGGCAACGTGCGCGAACTCTCCAGTCTGATGGAGCGCGCCGCGACCCTGTCTTCCGGTGACCAGATCGAATTGCGCGACCTGCCGGAGCGGGTGCACGCATCGGCATCCGGCGGGACACCAGCCGGCACGTCCCCAAGTGACGGCGCTCCCGGAGCCCGGGACGCCCACTGGCCTTCGCTGGCCGAACTCGAGACCGATTACATCCAGCGCGTGCTGGAACACTGCGAGGGCAACAAGCAACGGGCAGCGCGCATGCTGGGGATCGGCCGCAAGACGCTTTATCGGCGGCTCGGCGAGTCCGATACGAACTGAGCTCTTTCCCTTGCACGATGTGTCATGCGGACGCGGTGACACGTTTCATTGCGACCCATGTGTCGAAAAGAAACAGTTCTGATCTTCTTTGTGTTCTCCTCCCGGCCGCACGGACGGCCTTCATGTCTCTGATTGCAAAGATATTTTTTTGTGTTCTGAATGTTGGCCCGTGGTTTGCTTCGTATGGGTTGTCCGTAGCGAAATCCGCAAACCACAGGAGGTCGCATGACGACTTTCCGCAAAACCGCAACGGCCATGGCGCTCGGTTCGGTGCTGACCCTCGGCTTTTCCGGGGTGGCCGCGGCCCAGGCGGGCCAGGGCGGTGCCCCCGCCGGCGACATGCCGCCCGAGGCCGGAACCCCGGGGCAGGGCCAGCCACCCGAGCCGCGGCAGGACGCACCGGCACCGCGGGATGCCCCGCCACCCGGCGGGAGCGGTCAGGGCGGAGGGCTTCCGCCCGGCGGCACCGGACAGGAACGCGGGCTCCCGCCTGGCGGGCAGCCCCCCGAACCGCAAACCGGGCCGCAAACCGGGCCGGGGCAGCCGGATCGGCCGCAGGGCGCGCCCCCCGAGCCGCGTGACGCGCCGCCGGGGAGCATGGAACCCGAGCGCACGGATCCGCGTGGCGGTGCCAGCGGCCAGCAGATGCCGGCCCCGGGCGAGCGGCCCGAGGGCGAGGCGATGCCCGAGCCCGGCGAAGAACCGCGGCAGGACACGGAGCGGGACTGGTAGTCCGGCCCGCCCGCGACTGCGGGCGGATGTTCCGCACAGAGCGCAGATGAACCGCAGATCATGATTTTCGTGAATACAGACCGTCGTAAAGACCAAGGAGCAAACGCAATGATGAACTTTCGCAAGACCGCAATGGCTTTCGCCCTGACTTCCATGTTCGCCTTCGGTGGCGTGGCCTCCGCACAGATGGGTGGCGGCGCCGAGGGCGGTGCTCCGCCGGAAGGTGGCGCCCAGGGCGGCGCCCCGCCGCAGGGCGGCGCCCAGGGCGGCGCGGGCGCCCAGGGTGGTGCTCCGCCGGAAGGTGGCGGCGCCCCGATGCAGCAGGAGGCCCCCGAGGTCGACCTGTCCGATGAAGACATCGACACCTTCGTCGAAGCCTTTGTCGGTGTGCAGGAGGTCCGCGAGGACTTCTCCCAGCGCCTGCAGGAAGCCGAGGACGAGACCCAGGCGCAGCAGATGCAGCAGGAGGCCCAGGATGAGATGGTCGCGGCCGTGGAGGATGCCGGCATGACCGTTGAAGAGTACAATGAGGTCGCCATGGCCCTGCAGAACGACCCCGAGCTGATGCAGGAGGTCCAGCAGCAGGCCGAAAGCGCCATGTAAGCCCGCAAGGGACAGGCATGCGCCGGCGGGGCCGTCCTTCGGGGCGGCCTCGTCTTTTTGCGCGATCGCTCGTGGGACCCTTGAATGACGGGGTACAACACGGTATTCTTTCGCGCTTTCTGAATCGCCCCGACATCGGAGCATCGATACATGAGCACCATCAGCGCCAAGCCGGCAGAAGTCGAACGCGACTGGTTCCTTGTGGATGCCAGTGACAAGACCCTCGGTCGACTCGCCACGGAAATCGCGCGTCGGCTGCGCGGAAAGCACAAGCCCGTCTACACGCCGCACGTGGATACCGGCGACTACATCGTCGTGATCAACGCGGACAAGATCCGGGTCTCGGGCAACAAGGCTTCCGACAAGATGTATTATCGCCATACCGGTTATCCGGGGGGCATCAAGGAGGCGAACTTCTCCCAGATGATCGAACGTCATCCGGAGAAGGTGCTCGAGCTGGCCGTCAAGGGCATGCTGCCGCGCAATCCGCTCGGCCGGTCGATGCTCAAGAAACTCAAGGTGTATGCCGGAACCGAGCACCGGCATGCGGCCCAGCAGCCGCAGCCGCTGGACATCTGATCCGCGGCGCCGCCAACCAGAAACAGGGAAATCGATTCCAATGGCTATGAATCAGTACTACGGTACGGGTCGCCGCAAGACGGCTTCCGCGCGTGTCTTCCTGCGTCCCGGCTCGGGCAACGTGACCGTCAACGGCCGTCCGCTGGACGAGTTCTTCGGTCGTCCGACCTCGCGCATGGTTGTCCGGCAGCCGCTGGAAGCGGCCGAAGCCCTCGACGGCTTCGACGTGGTGGCCACGGTCTCCGGCGGCGGCGGTAACGGTCAGGCGGGTGCCATTCGTCTGGGTATCGCCCGCGCCCTGGTTGAGTATAATGAGGACCTGCGCAGCACGCTGCGTCGTGGCGGTCACCTGACGCGGGATGCCCGCGAGGTGGAGCGCAAGAAGATCGGCCTGCGCAAGGCCCGTCGCGCGACGCAGTACTCCAAGCGCTGATCCGGTTTTCGCCGGTGCACCCGGAGGTTTCGGGCACCGGCCAGAATTGGGGGATCGTCTAGCGGTAGGACTACGGACTCTGACTCCGTCAACCCAGGTTCGAATCCTGGTCCCCCAGCCATCCATGGAAAAGGGCCCCCTCGCGGGGCCCTTTTTCATGGATATGACCGGCCAGGATGAGAACCTGGAAGGTTCGGCGG
>NZ_AUAG01000030.1:0-42027 GCF_000428605.1 Thioalkalivibrio sp. ALE19 | reverse complement strand
CGTACGACGCCGGGTGGGCCGGTAATAGACGCTCCGGCGTGGGACCTCCAGCCAGCGACACAGCCGGCTCAGCGATACCGCATGGCCTTCCGCTTCCATCTCCGCCTGCAGCGACCTTACGAGTTCTCCTCGTCGTCGAGCAGGCGCCGCCACTTTTTTAGTGCATAGATCTGCAGGTGGGCCTCACCCAGCGCCTCCCGCGTCTCGCGCAGCTCCGACTCGTACTGCTCGCGCAGATCCTTCGGACGGGACTTGAAGCCGTTCTCCATGTTCTTCTGCGCCTCGTCCATCCAGCTCTCGACGTCGGACACCGCCAGATCATGCTGGCGCGCCACCTCCGCCACCGTGGTCTTGCCCTTGAAGATGTCCCTCACCACGGCCGTCTTGCGCTTCGCCGTCCACCACTTCACCGGTGCTTCTTCGCTCATCATGCCCTCCTGTTGGCCCCACAATAACCTGTGCAGCCGTCGAGGGGGTCACTTCAATTTTCAATCAGGCGATCAGGTAGGAGGTGCTGAAGGCCTGGACGGCCAGCATCTGTCAGCGGATGGATATGTGATAATGCAAATTATACCAACGGTAGGTGGTCAGTACGATTACGACGTAAAGTCCAATTCAGTGGGCCAAGCTGCCTACGGCTGGGGTTACGGTTATGGCATAAGCTTCCCCGTCAAGAGGACAAGTCATTCTTAGAGTCCTCGGCCGTTGAATGGAGCTGGGCGTAGACCACCGGGGGGGGTAGATCACCGAGGGCGTCATGCGCCCGCCCCTCGTTGTAGTCCAGGACCCAGCAGTGGGTGATCTCGCGTTCTCCTCGAGGTCGTTGGACAGGTATAGTTCCAGGACCTCGCTATCAATCGCAGGGAAAAGCTGCCTTTAATCCTCTTAGTAGTACAAGAGCAATCGGAATGTCGTCCTCAAGGTAGACCCGACTATTCGCATCGAATTCTTCGTTCAGGATTGACAGATGCATGTTCGCATCCGCTCTGAGGTCACTAGGGGGGCAATACAATGGGCTGTCACCTTCATGCTGAATGGCAATATTTGCCCACGAATATGCTAAACCCATTCCATGAATCATTAGCCTGAATGCATCGTCATCCTTGTAGCTCTGGTAATCTCTAGCGCTAATTTCGGCACTCGCATTCCCAGGCAAAAACGCCAAATAAAACAACGATAAAATCAGCGGTATAAACACTTTCTGCATTTGTCTGCTCTCCGTCACAATAGATGATTTTTGTCCATGCTTTTTAGTTGCGCAATTGCAGTCGCAACTTAAACCCGTCACCATTCACAAGAAAGTAATGAATTCAGGCCCCCTAAAACGCTGGATGCTCGTATGCACTCATTTCATGCAGCTATGGCTGGCTCAGCCAAGTGGGCCGTGCGCACCTGGGCCGGTATCCGATGGCTATGGCGCTGGAGCAACCAATGCCGGTTGAGCCGCTCTTTGAACGCCGTAAGCTCACAACGCAGCTCCTCGGCGGTCTCGAACCGCCGGATCCGCAGCAACTGCTCTGTGTGGGTACGGATGAAACGCTCAGCGCTCTCGTTCCCCTGCGGCGAGCGCGCTAAGCTGGGACTCGACTCGATACGGTGAAACACCACTTCGTTTTGGCAATGGCCACTGATGTACTGCGGCCCGTTGTCGTGGCGCAGAGTCAGCCCCATGGCAACCTCTTGCCTCAATGCTCCCGAATGCCCTGATAAATCGGCTCCAGCGCCTCGTGGCGCGTGCCGGGGCGGGCAGCATGAATACCGACCACGTCGCCCACGAAGAGATCGATGGCCACGAAGATGGTCGCCATCATCCCCTCGCCAGTCAACGCCTGCGTCGCGTCCGTTCCCCGCATCTGGTTGGGTGCCTCGGAGATGATGGTGCCATGGTGGACCTGCAGCCCCCAAGCCGTCCCCTGTCGATGAGGGGCCTGCAGTCCATGGTCGGGCAGCAGCCGAAGCAGTCGTTTCTGGCAGATGGCTACATCCAGGCCCTTCAGCCGCGCCCAGAACTTGCGGCAGCCCTCGCCGGTTATGCCCAGTGCCTCGGTATCGCGAATCACCCCCGCGCACCAACGCCAGCAGTGTTTCATCTGGAACAACCGACGGGTGCGCCGAGCGTTGAGGTGTGCTCGTGCTCACCGAAGCCGCTCGGCGGGCATACACCGTCGATCGGGGTACGTCCCATAGCCGGCATAGCCGAACCTTGCCATACGGCCGGCGTGCGGAGATCGAGCAAGCACGGATTATGGATTCGATCTCCGCTTCCCTTCATGCCGGCCACCAGCTTCTCCAGCAGTTTCTTGTCCTTTGGCAGCTCGCCGACCTTGGCCTGGAGCGCCTTGCGCTCCTGCTCCAAGGCCTCGACTCGCGGATCGCTGCTACGCCGCATGAGACCCGAAAGGCCCCTCTCCAAGAACGTGTCGCGCCATTCCGAATGAAACGAGGCCGGCGGCCCGGTCTCCCGTGTCCACTCATCCAGACTTTCGCTCCGCAGCAGCCTCAATACCACCTCCTGCTTGCACTCGGCTGACTAACGCTTTTCCTCGCTCATGAATACCTCCTCTCGTCAGACTAACCTGATAACTCTGGTGTCCAGGATAATCCATGGGCAACCCAACAAGACGCAGCCAGGCGGCATTGGTGTATTGGCACCCACCGGTTCTCGTGCAGGGGAGCTTACGGTCACAGACACCCAACAGGCCGCCCCGGCCCAATGTCCTTCCAACAATGCGTTGGCGGACCAAGGGCCCGGATGCAAAGCCATTAATCAGTGCTTATCTAGGGAGGGCCGCAAGTAAGGGTATCATGTCGACTGTGTATTGTTTGGTGGAGAGATGCGCCCACCATGTTTCCAGCTTGAGTCTGTTGTTATTCTGATTTAGGGTTTCCGCCGACAACATATGAAGGGGATGGAGAATGAGGTGGAATGTTACTTTTGAGCAGGGTGGCGAATCTCATAGCCGTGAGCTCTCGGCCCCGAATGCTCGTGCTGCGGAAGTGATTTTAAAACAGAGCTATCCCGATGCGTCGGTGGTCGAAGTGGAACCGCTGGACGGTGAGGCGGACGCGGCAGCGGTAAAGTCAGGTCCGCAATCAGGTGATGGAGGCGATCCGGCTGAAGAGGCGTTGCGGGCTCGAGACGCGCTCGGCCCAGCTCTGAATGTTATCGGATTCATTGTGATCGCCATTGGCGTGATTGGAGGATTTGTCAATGCTGCGCACCTTCCGGAACAAGCGAGTGGGCTGGCAATTGTGGCGTCGGTTCTCAGCGTTTGGTTCTATGGTGTGGTCAGTGGCCTTCTGATCCTCGGAGTTGGGGCGATTGTCACCTATCTGCATCGCATTCAGGCGATGATGGCGCGCGATCGGCTGCAGTAATGCAACAAATGTAGAGCTCGTAGGCTTGTCTCATGCGGTGGGGCAGTGCCTATAGCTGGCAGAAACGTGGCGATGATTACGTCATCTTCTCATGGTGTTCTTGGGCCCAGGCGAGGAAAATTGCGAGCTGCACTGCGTACGGGCTGAGCGAGACGGCTTTCTGTGCGTCGGGATGGAAGGTGACGATGACTTCACCTCGGGCGGCGGTAGCTTCCCGGGATGGGTGGCCCATCCGACCGTGCTCGATGGATAGAAGGTGGCCAACCTTATGACGCCAATGCTGCAACTGCTCCGACGGATTCGCGGCCCGGGAGCCGGGTTTGGCGGTGTGATACCCGATGAACAGCTCCCGGAGCTCCAGATGGTCCAGCAGACGTACCCAGCGTTTGAGGTCGGGTACGCTTTTGAGCTGGAGCGTCAGTAGTGGGGCTGTGGGGACCATGGCGTGGGTGAAAGTGTCCAGCAGTTTTTTTCGGTCGCGTGGCGTCAGCGCGGGCGTCTGTTCGTTTCCATACAGGTAGGACCAGGTCGTTTGGAAGGTTGGACGCTCGTTGACATGCGGCGGTGCGAGCAGGCAGTCGGGGTCATCAGGGCGGCTGCGGCGCAGGCGGAGCTCCTCGGGAAGGGTCCGAAGCAAGGCCGCGTAGCGCTCGAGGGTAGGTCTGTCCCACGGAAATGCGAATTGGCCGGTCGGGGACCCGGTGGAACACTCGGTCTCGTTGATGGCCCGGATCAGGAGGCATGCCCGGTCCAGTGGGTCCGCGGGTTCCTCCATCGGTATGGGAGTGCCGCAGTGGGTGCCGGCCGCCGTCCGCTCCCGGAGTTTCGTCAGGGACGAGCCCGAGGGCAGTAGACCGTCGGTGATGCGGTCCATGGCCTCCGCCGGGGTGCCGAAGTTCGTCTCCCGACGAACTTCACGGATCCGCGGCGCGCTCCGCCCGGTGATCGCCTCGATCTGTCGGGTGTCGAGTCCGTCGATCATGCGGCGGACGGCACGTCCGAGAATATCGTCCAGGGTGTGGACGTAATGCTCGATGGTGATCTGGGTGTCGGAATGGCCCATAAGCCGCGAGACCAGACGCAGCGTCCGACGCTGCGTGGGGCTTTGGTCGCCAATGAGTTCGCGGCGAAGCTTTCGGGGATCGGTCGGGGCCGCCATCGAACGGGCCTGTGACCAGGGAGGGAGCGGTTCCTCGCCTTCGCCTTCCAGTTCCCAGAAGTGTAGCAGCGTTCGGGATGCGAACGAGTGGCGCAGATGGTGAAAGCGGATATCGGGATCGCCCGTCACCTGGGTCATGGCCCGGGTTGCCGCATCCAGAAGCTGATCGTTGGGGCGTATCGGCCCGCGGTCTGGCAGCGCGAACAGTGGCGCATCTTCGGACCCATCCGGCTCGGCCCGTCGGTGCTCCTGCCATCTCGTCAGCCGTTGCAGTAACGCCTCCGGCAACATGGCGTGAAGGGGTAGGACGCGCTGCGCGTTGCCGCTCTTGAGCAGACGCAGGCCGTTCGGCCGCACCAGCAGCGAGTATTCCGGTGGGCTTTCGACGTCGCCAATCAGGATGCCCGCGGCCTCACTGCGACGTAGACCGCCGTAAAATCCCAAAGCCATGATCAGGGTTAGCACGGTGCCGACCGCGGGATTGTCACGGTACAGCTCGTCCACCCAGTCGAGGGTGCGCTGAAACAGGGCCTCGTCCAAGTAGTTGGCGTCGGGCGGGCCGTGGGTCACAACATGCTGCGGCGACTCCAGCGTCTCCAGCGGGAGTGGCGACCGGGAGTGCGCTTCCATCAGGAATTGATGGAAGCTGCGAAGGCCTCGGGCCACGCGTTTGCGGCTGCGCGCGTTCGGCGTGTCCTCAAGGGCGCTGGTGTAGAGTTCGATGAGATCGTCCGCCGTGAGGTCTGCCGGATCCGTATCGCCAAGCTGACCGGCGATGCGGCCGGCTACGGCGTTGTAGAGTTCATAGACGGTGCGGCGCCGCGGCTTTCGGCCCGCTCGTGCGGGTGTGCACAGCCGGTTTGCGACCCAGTCGGCGAGCCGCCGGACACTCGGGAGCAAGGGTAGGGGAGTCCGGCCCCCTGTCGGGTTGGCGGTCGGATGCGCCTCGATCCAGTCGCGAATGGGCTGTGGATCCGGGGGATCGTTTTTTCGGATCAGACGGGTGAGATCGAGCAGTTGCGCGGGCCAGGCTTCATGGCCGTGCGGGTCGGCGTCTTCCTCCGTCGTGGCGCCTTCTGCAGGAGCAGAGCCGTTCTCCGAGATTTCGGACCGATGGCCCGGCTCCGTGGCTCGTGGAGGCAATGAAGTCCGGATCCGGTCCGGTGGAAAGATCAGTCGTTCATGCACGCTGACCGGAAGTGACGTGGCCACCCGCTCACCCGCGGCGTGGGCGAGGAGGTACGGCGGGACGTAAAGCGCCAGATGAAGGCGGGCGACCTTCTGCAGTTGACTCCAGTTGCGCGGGAGCTGGTCGGAGAAGCCCAGCGTCTCGGCGCATTCCCTGATCCAGCGGTAGAGGAGCGGCCCGTCCGCCCGCGTCCCCGGAAGGCCGGGAGGCAGGCCTTGGTTTCCATCGCGGACGAGCAGATGGCGCGTGATCGGGTCCGGATACCAGCGCAGGTGCAGTGGCATCGTTTCGTCCTTGAGATGGTGATACAGCTCCATCCAGTGGTGGTGTGCGGGAGCCTGATGGAGAGAGTGGCCGAGAGCCCAGAGCCACCGCGGGCGCAGAAGGCCGCCGAAGAGCAGGGCGCTCAGGAAAATCCGGCCCCACCGGGCCTGAATCCGTTCCGGGTCGATCGGAGAGGCGAGTTGGTTCAGAAAGGTGTCCACCAGGTCCTGATGGCGGACCATGTCGAGAAAGTCATGGTGCTGGAACGGCGAGGAAGGCGCCGGCGGTAAAGGGACGGGCAGGTCCGGAATGACGATCCGCCACCGACCGACGCGGTTGCCGGTATCGAGGATTTCGGCGACGCGTCGCTGGGCAACGAAGCTGCGGCCCGCAGGCGCCTCGGCGCGGACCTGTAACATCAGTGTGCGCGTGTCGCTTTTCGTCCACTCGAGGTCTTCGGGCGGCTCGACCGAGGTGAGCCTCGGGTATTGCTCTTTGAGGATGCGCCAGACGCACAGGAACTCGTCACCATCCTGTGGTTCCTCCCGGGTCGCTTCGGTGGGATCGGGCTGGCGTTCCCCGATCGGGTTCCAGAGGTGCCTCCAGCCGGCCCAGATCGCGCGAAGATCGTCGTCGAGCCCGCCGTCGCCCGGTTCGCCAGACATATCGCTCATGGCGCCACAACCCTGTAGCCGATGTCCTGCATGAGTCTGTCCAGATACGGACGGATCGCCTTTCGGTAACGGACCGGATCGAACGCGGAGGGAGCACCCCAGGGTTCCTCGCCGTAGCTCCAGTGGCCGAGATGCGTGTTGATGATCGTGGCCGGACAGCCCTGAGCGGTGAGATAGCTGCGCAAAAGGTGACGGCCGGCGTTGTCGAGTGGCCAGGCGGCGGGGAGCACGCGATTGCATTCCTCACGCAGACGTCTGCCCGTCAGTTCCACGGGGACCCAGGTCGTCGGATCCTCGGGATCCCCGGCGTCCAGGAAAAAACAGGTGGAGCGAAGCGCCAGTTCATACTGATCGCTCTGATATGCGCTCCGATCCCGGTGCTTGGTGGCGGGGCAGGTGAGGCTCGTGGGCAGCCCTGGAAACGTGGTGAAAAGGACGACCAGGTGCTCCATGTAGGCCTCGATCTGCTGGATCACCTCGGGCGGTAGCACCACGAGTCGGGCATGGGACCCATCCGACCGGTCCTTCTCCTGCAGGGCGATGGTCCCGGTGGCGTGGTGCCGGGCCGAAAGGTCCGGAACCGGCGTCCGGATGGCGCGACCGCCCACCGCCAGGGTCAGTCCGAGGGCGGTGTACGCCGTCATCAGGTTGTGAGCGTTCAACCAACCCGCCGCATCGCGACGGTGGGGCGGGCCTTGGCTGTGGAGTCTGCCGCTGAGTTCAGCAATCAGATCCGAAATGGATTCGGCCCGAGGTAACCGATCATTCCCTGTCCAGCTCTCCGGGATGGCGGTGCCTGGCGCGCGGTAGTTCCAGAGTCTTTCGTACGAGTGGTCGCGTTCTTCATCCAGTCCGCTACCCGCGAGCGCCGTTTCCAGATGCTCATGGTAGATACGCGCCAGCTCCCCACGTTCCCACGCCGTGTAGAAATGGTGGGTCCGGGCGAGCGGGTCATCGGTCCCGAATAGCAGGGCCGGCGCAAGATGCTGACCTTCCTCGGCCCAGGCGAACCAGCTTGGCATGATGGTGGCCAGATTTTTGAACTGACGCCATCGTGGTTCCACCCCGGCCTGTTTCAGACGCGGGACGATGTGACTGTCCCACAGTTTTTCGTACGTGCTTTCGTTGTGGGTGAAGTGCCGTTGGGTCTTTCGGTCGGAAGGCGTGCGGTTGAGGTGCTGGCCAACCCCGAGGATGTCCTCGAAGACAACGCGGGGCCAGTGTTCGATCGCCTGCTTTCGCTCTTCCTGGGCGAGTGGATGTCGGGGCGGAGGGTTGTAGGGCCGCATCCACATCCGGTAACCGGGGTTGTACGCCAGCTTGAACTCCGCCGGCAGTTGGCTTATGCCGTCGACGCACTGGGTTCTCCTGACGGTATCGGGCGGGGACCCGGTGACGAGGGCGATCGCCGCGAGCAACACCGTTTCGCGACGTTTGTTCCGCTCTTCGCGTCGGCTTGCCGGCTCGTCATGCGGCCCATCAACGGAGGCCTCGGAAAAAACTGCTTCGAGGGTTTGAAGAATCCGGTGGAGCTGGGTAAGCCGGATCCGTCGGAGCTCAACACGAAAGCGCTGGCTTTCCATCGCGATGCGCCGGCCTATGCTCCGCGCCCGGGCATAGACCGATCCCAGAGGTGGCAGATCCTTCAGATCGAGCGGTGTCCGATCCTCACCCGGTTCATGGCCGAGTATGGCCTCGAACGTGATCTCGGCGCCTTCATCAACCTCATACTCTTCCGGCGCGAGTCCGCTGGTGAGCAGCTCGTTCTGGTGTTCTTCGCTTGGAACGTGGCGGTTTGCCCGGTATTCGTCGGTGCCCCAGCTCGCCTGGAGCAACCGATTGTCTTGGTGGTGCTGGAATCCATGATGGTCCGGCTCCATGGCGTCGACGTCCCGACCGCGTGGCGAGCCGGTTCTTTGGCCCCCAGATCTGCCGGTCCGGGTCCTTTCGGAGATGCCTCGGAAGGGCAGGTCGTGCGCCAAGGCCATGATCTCGGCCAGGTACCCGCCGTACTGCGTTATGAGAGTTTGGCGCTTGTCGGCGGCCGGTTGGCTGTCGGATGGCGACGCCTGTTCCTTGATCTCGAGGAGTGTTTCCGCAAGCCTTCTGGGGTCCTCCCGCACGTGACGGACCTTGAGGATCAGCCAGCGGAATGTCGGCTCATGGGCCCATCGGACCACCCTGCTTGCATGGTATGGGTGCTGATCATGACGAGGGCGCAAGCCTCTCAGGTACAGCAGGATATGGGCAGCCAGCAGATGGGCCTGTAGCCATTTATAGGTGTCGGGCTCGGGACCTTCTGCATCGTCATGGACGTACCAAAGGGCGCACCAGACCGGATGGGTCGTCAGTATCCCTGTGAAAGGGTGCTGCACTCGTTCTCCAGGCTTATCTTCCCGATACAGGTGCGTAGCCCCCGACCACAGGGGGTCCCCGCGCGGAATGGCGCTTAGGGCGTCATGCCATTCGCGTAAGACGTCCACCGCGCCGCCCCCTTCTTCCCCTGGAAGGAGCTTCTGGACCCGGGGAAGAAGGTGACCGAGGTTCTGCGCGATTGGACACACTCCGGCCAATGAATCGGGCATTTGTAGAAGGGGGCGGACTCGTTCGACCAGGTTCTCCGGGGCGGGGTGGTTGATACGTCGCAGCGCCCCGTAGAGGTTCTCCACCTGGGAGTCGGAGAGAAGGACCTTTTCACTTCCCGCCATGGCCGTACCGATCTCTGCAGTGGCTTTTGTAGGTGGACAGCGATACACCGAGGAAGCGCGCGATCTCGGGTTGGGTCGGCTGCCTACCCAACATGATCGGGAGTACTCCATCCGTATGTGCGGTCTGCCACCGTTTCGGTAGCTCCGCGCTACCTGAATGTTCGACGGTCGGGACGAGTAGATCGTCGACCGCATGCCTCAGATCGCTATCGGAGTCCGGAGCACTCAGGACAGGGATTTGTTCGTCCGCCGACAGGCACGCTTTCGCGACGCTGAGGCTTGGTATGCCGGCGACCGGACGGTAGACACTCTTCCCGTGGGCGGTGTCCGGCACGGCGATGATGGGGCGCTGAATGAGGAGTTCCTTCACCGCGTCGGCCGTGAGGCTGGGCGCAACCGGTATGGGAGGGCGCATCGTCACCGGGTCGTCCAGCAGCTCGCCTACAGGCACTCGGATCCATCGTGGCAGGGAGCTTGGCATAGCGCCCTCGTAGCGATCAGGTGGTGCTCAGTCTGTCAGGTCAGGATTCGGCTAGCAATGCGATGGCTCTAGAGCCTTTTCGAAAACAGAATTGTGGATTCCTGTGTGACCCAGGATGACCCTAAATTCCAAGAAAGTCGATTATGGCGGGCTTTTTGGGGCTTGTGGGGCGGGGGGTCAGGGGCTTCCGCGGACCATGTCAAGGTGGTGCAACCAACTGAGCTACGCGCCTGTCGTGTCCGAGACGCGTATTCTACAGCGTCTTTAGGGTGTGTCAAAGGATGCTGTAAGTCGATGATTCCTTGAGCTCCTTCGTGCGGAACATGTCGCGTTGACCACGGACGTCGGGTTGCAGTCCGGTCATCGATCGCTCAGCTTTTGCGGCTGCCGTAGGTGACGACGGACTCGATGCGTTCGGCGCGTTCGGGGTCGAGGACATCGGTCCGGGCAAGGGTGGCGGCGTCGGCGTTGATGACGTCGCGCACGCTGCCGAGGCTGCGCAGCAGGTCGCGGGCGTCGTCCGCGGCGACCCCGGGCAGGCCGCTGAGGATGAATTCGGCGACCTTGCGCCGATTGTCCGACTCGGCCTCACGGTCGACGGGATCCGGCTCGATCTGTGCGTTCAGGCCGGTCAGATAGATGAGCATGCCGCTGTTGTCGGCATCGGGGCTGGGCAGCACGCTGATGCCGAGGGCGATGGTCAGGTGGGCCAGGGCGCGGTGGATGTCCAGCGCCTGCTGGTAGAAGCGGGGCTCGTACAGGTCCCCTTCGACGATGTAGATCACCTGCCGGTAGTTGGCCTTCAGTTTCGCGGCGTTCTCCCAGAGGCTCTTGTCGACCACGCTCAGGACCATGTCGGCCGCGGATTTGCGTTCGATCACGACGCCGTTGGGCAAGACGTAATCGCCCACGTCCAGATCGGTGAATTCCAGTTCCACGCCCTCCAGCTCTTCGATGCGCTGGATGATCTTGCCCTTTTCGCGCTTGTCGACGCGGATTGGCAGATGAAGGTTTTCCATTGGGGACTCCGATTGTGTGACCCGCACGCAGTCTAGGCGGAGCGGAGGGGGTAACTCGCAATCCCTCATGCAGTCTCGGATACCGGCCGGGTCCTTGTATTCAGGAAATCAGTCGGCCCCGGCGGCACGGAGCTGCTGGTAGACCTCGTCCGATTCGCTGATGTGGAAGTTGTCGTCCAGAAAGTCGTAGGCAGTCTGCCCTTCCTTGTTGGTCAGGCCGGGGTCGGCGCCGAGCGCCAGCAGGGCCTCGACCATGGACGGAATGTTGTGGGCCGCGGCGTCCATGAGGGGAGTGGAGCCGTTTTTGTCCCGCGTATTGATGTCTGCGCCGTGCTCGACCAGGGTCTCGACCATGGCCGGGTCGTCGCGCAGCGCGGCCTGCACCAGGGACGTCCAGCCGTGTACGTTGCGCACCTCGATGTCCGCGCCGTGGTCGATGAGAATGGTGGCCACTGCCGGCTCGTGTTGTGCGGCGGCGACCATCAGGGCAGTCCAGCCTTCTTCGTCCCGCGCATCGACTTCGGCGCCGTGTTCGATCAGGGTCTCGATCATGGCCGGTTCGTTGTTCCCGGCGGCGACCATGAGGGCGGTGCTCGCAAAATCGTCCTGCGCGTTGACGTCGGCACCCAGTTCGATGAGGGTCTCGGCCATCGCCGGTGTCTGGTGCTTCGCGGCGTCCATGAGCACCGTCCAGCCAAAGTCGTCCCGCCCTTCGACGTCGGCGCCCTGGTCGATCAGAAACTCGGCCATGGCCGGTTCGTTGTCTGCGAGTGCGAACATCAGGGGCGTGACGCCGTTATCGTCCCTTGCATTGACGTCGGCACCCGCCTCGAGCGCAGCCGTGGCCTCTTCGGGAGTGCCTTGCGTCGCGGCCTCGAAAAGCCGGTCCGTTGGGTCGGCAGCAAAGGCGGTTTGCAGGGACAGGGCCAGGAGGGCGCCCAGGGTGATGGTCGGCAGCAGGGGGCGTTGGGTACGGGACATCCTTCTCTCCTTTGAATGACGCGGTTCCGGGACACCCGGGCAACTGTCGCGCCCCCCGGGTTTGGCGGAAATACGGTGAGATCGATCATGCCACATCCGGCGGCGCATCGCCGCTGAGCGCATCCCGCAGGGCTTGGCACTTCCACACCTGGTTGCTCGAAAGGCTGAACGCCCTGACCCGTGGACGTGATGCAGAAGCATTTCTGGCGCACTACCGCAACAAATACCACGGAGGACCGGACCAGCCGCCGATCCGGATGGCCGTGGGAGACGATGGCTCGCTGGTTCTCGACCAGACCCGAGCGCTGCAGAATGTGATTGACGGTTACACCTGCGTCCGAGAAGGCGACGTCGCGGTGGCGAAGATTACTCCGTGCTTCGAGAACGGCAAAGCCGCCATCATGCGCGGTCTCACCAATGGGGTCGGGCTTGGCACGACAGAACTGACCGTGCTTCGGCTACGAGGCCCGGTTACCACGAGCAGCTAGCGATGATCGAGGAGCAGCGGCGGCTGATCGAGTCGAAGCAGTCCCCCTGTCTTTCAACCTGCAGCGACCTTACGAGTTTTCCTCGTCGTCCAGCGATGCGCCGGCCTGTTCGAGGAAGCGGCGTACTTGCTCTTGCCGGCGGAAGGCGCCCTGGCCCGATCTGCGCGTTCGCGTGAGGGGGATGGATTCCCCGGATTTCAGATAGATGACTGGCCTGTGGGCGGGTTTGCTATGGCCGGAACGCTGTGACCTCGACCAGGTCGTCTCTACGGCCACCCGGCTGATGTCCTGCAAGGGGATGTCGCGGATCTTGCCGGGGCTCCCCGGCTGCCACCAGCGCCGTTCGGCGACCTGTAGCTGGTTAACTCCGGGCGGCAGCCACAGGGCCACTACATTGCGCTGGAACAGCAGCAGGTAGAGACCCAGCACGCTCATCGCCAGGGGCATCCACAGGCCGAACGTGACCTGGTGGCTCATGTGGAAGTCTCCGCCCTGACGGACATCGTCGAGGCCGGTGTTGACCTCGTCCACGATGGATTGAACGCCGGATCGGCCGCTCCGGCTGTAGCCCAGGATATCCACCGAGCCGTCGTCCAGCTGCAGGTTGGCGGAGTAGGTGCGGTCGCCGTCGCTGTTCCGACTCTCGCCCAGTGTGGCCTGCTGGATCTCGTCCAGGGGGTAGCGGCCCTCGGTGGATTCATGGATGCCGAACGGGGCCGATCGGGTGAGTTCGCAGTAGCGCTCCTCCGCCCCGCAGGCGAGATGCGTGCTGCGGCCGAACGTGGTCAGGAAGATCACGCTCATCACGAGCACGAAGAGCCCCATGAGCGGAGTGCTCCAATTCTTGAATACCAGTTGGTTATCCACGGTTTCGCTTCTCCTTGTGGCTGGCCTGAGCATGTGCGTCGGGGCGTGGCGTGAACCGCACCATCGACCGAACAATGAAACCGGATGTCAGCCCGGCCGAGACACCTCCGTTTGGAGGGGGCGACATTGCCTGACGGCCTTTGATGATCTCACTCGAAATCCGGAACCCTCGGGGTTTCGTTCAGGCGCTCGGTCGGATTCGCCTCCGGTAGCAACACAGTCGTGCGTCATCTTCCGCGGCGGCCGACGGTGCTTGAGATTCGGAGGAGGCTGCGGTAGAAAGACCCTGTAATGGAAGAGGTTGTGTGATATGGATATCGGGGAGGAGCGTCGATGAACATCAATATCCACATGTTGATCGGCGGCGTGTTGGCGCTGCTGGTAGTGCTGTGGGTTTGGCAACGGCGCCGTCTGCTGCGGCGTGCCGAGGCCGAGCAGGCCGAATGGCAGGCACAAAGCCGCCAGGTAGACGCGATTCAGGAGGCCACGAAGGAACGGGAAGACGTCGCCAACCGGCTGGCGGAGCTGGAGCGATCCGGCTGCGACGAGGACGCCCTGAAGTCCCTGCGCGTCGAGCTGGAGGCCATCGACGTGCGATTGACGGAGCGGCTGGAAGCGATGACCGGCCGTAGCGAAGGCGCTGCAGCTGGAAAGCCTCGCGGCTGACTACGATGCCCGTGCGAAGCCTGTGTCGATACGGGCTGTGCACATTCGGGGATGTCGACAGGTTGCGGGCCCGGGATCGAGTCCGGGTGTCTTTGGGTCCGCCCCCCGCCTGTGGGATACTCCCGCACCTAACCGCCCGAGCATTATCCATTCCGGAGGCAAACCGTGGACGAGAATCGCAAGAAGGCCCTGACGGCCGCGCTGGGTCAGATCGAGAAACAGTTCGGCAAGGGTGCCGTGATGCGCATGGGGGACCGCCAGGCGGTGGATGTGCCCTCGATCTCCACCGGTTCGCTGGCGCTGGACGTGGCGCTGGGTATTGGCGGCGTGCCGCGCGGGCGCGTGGTCGAAGTCTACGGGCCGGAATCCTCGGGCAAGACGACCCTGACCCTGCAGGTGGTGGCCGAGGCGCAGAAGGCCGGCGGTACGGCGGCGTTCGTGGACGCCGAGCATGCGCTGGACCCGACCTATGCCGAGAAGCTGGGCGTGAACGTGGATGATCTGCTGGTCTCGCAGCCGGATACCGGCGAGCAGGCCCTGGAGATCGCCGACATGCTGGTGCGCTCCGGCGCGGTGGACGTGGTGATCGTCGACTCGGTGGCGGCGCTCACGCCCAAGGCCGAGATCGAGGGCGAGATGGGCGATTCGCACGTCGGTCTGCAGGCGCGCCTGATGTCGCAGGCGCTGCGCAAGCTCACGGCCAACATCAAGCGCTCGAACACGCTGGTGGTGTTCATCAACCAGATCCGCATGAAGATCGGCGTGATGTTCGGCAGCCCGGAAACCACCACCGGCGGCAACGCGCTCAAGTTCTATTCCTCGGTGCGCATGGATATCCGCCGCATCGGTGCGATCAAGAAGGGCGACGAGGTGATCGGCAACGAGACCCGCGTGAAGGTGGTGAAGAACAAGATGGCGCCGCCGTTCAAGGAGGCGCATTTCGAGATCCTGTACGGCGAGGGGATCTCGCGCGTGGGTGAGCTGATCGAGATGGGCGTGAAGGAAGGCCTGATCGACAAGGCCGGGGCCTGGTACAGCTACAACGGCGAACGTATCGGGCAGGGCAAAGAGAATGCCCGGCAGTTCCTGAAGGACAACCCGGACAAGGCCGAGGAGCTCGAACGCAACCTGCGCGAGCGTTATCTGCCGTCGGCCGGCGGCAAGGGTGCGGACGACGCCGAGGCCGCGGTCGAGGATGCCGAAAGCCCGTCGTAAGGGCGGGGCGCCGGTCGACCCGGCCGATCCCGAGGCGGCCCTGGAGGCCGGGCTCAAGCTCCTGGTGCGGCGCGAACACGCTGCACCGGAGCTCGCGCGCAAGCTGGCGGAGCGCGGCTTCGAGCGGGACGCGGTGGATGCCGCACTGGAGCGTGCGCGCGAACTGGACTACCTCAACGAGACCCGTTACGCCGAGTCCATGGCGCGCCACCGGGTCGGGCAGGGCTATGGCGAGCAGCGCATCCGTGCCGAGCTCGCGCACAACGGGATCGATGGCGACACCGTGAGCCTCGCCATCGAGGCGCTGGAGGTCGACTGGGTCGAACAGGCCCGCGGCCAGCTCGAACGGCATTTCCGTCATCCCCCCGCGGCCCGCGAGGACGAGGCCCGCATGCTGCGTCATCTGGCCGGTCGCGGCTTTCCCGGCGATGTCGCCCACCGGGCGCTGGCTGCCTGGAAGGACGAGGCCCCATAGGACGCAGGACGCAGGAGGCCAGCCCTCTGGCCGATGGGGCATTATTGACGTCGAATCGGCCAGGGGGCTGGCCTTCTGCAGCATGGCCCGAGGCTGCGGGCGGCAATACGCGGGTCCGGGGCGAGCGTGATACGATTCCGCTTTTGACCCCATACCCGACCGGACACGCATGAAGAGCGCCGAAATACGCCGGAGTTTCCTCGATTTCTTTGCGCAGCACGACCATACCGTGGTGCCGTCCAGCCCGTTGGTGCCTGCCAACGATCCCACCCTGCTGTTCACCAACGCGGGGATGGTCCAGTTCAAGGATGTGTTCCTCGGCCGCGAGAAGCGCCCGTACAGCCGCGCGGCGACCAGCCAGCGCTGCGTGCGCGCCGGCGGCAAGCACAACGACCTGGAGAACGTGGGCTACACCGCCCGGCACCACACGTTCTTCGAGATGCTGGGCAACTTCTCGTTCGGGGACTATTTCAAGCGCGATGCGATCCACTACGCCTGGGATTTCCTTACCGACGTGCTGGGCCTGCCCCCCGAGCGGCTGTGGGTCACGGTCTACGAGACCGATGACGACGCCTACAACGTCTGGGCCAACGAGATCAAGGTCCCGGCCGAACGCATCATTCGCATCGGCGACGATCCGGACGGTGGCTCGGACAACTTCTGGCAGATGGGCGACACCGGGCCCTGCGGTCCCTGCACCGAGATCTTCTATGACCACGGTCCGGAAGTGGCGGGCGGACCGCCCGGTTCGCCGGATGAAGATGGCGATCGGTACATCGAGGTCTGGAACCTGGTGTTCATGCAGTACGACCGCGACGCGGACGGCACGCTGAATCCGCTGCCCAGCCCGTCGGTGGATACCGGCATGGGCCTGGAACGTCTGTCGGCGGTGCTGCAGGGCGTGCATTCCAACTACGAGATCGACCTGTTCCAGGATCTCATCGCCGCGGCGCGGCGGGTGACCGGCGCGCAGGAAGCCGATTCCGCCTCGCTGCGCGTGATCGCCGACCATATCCGGTCGATCGCGTTCCTGATTACGGACGGCGTGCTGCCCTCCAACGAGGGGCGCGGCTATGTGCTGCGGCGCATCATCCGCCGGGCGGCGCGTCATGGCTTCCAGATCGGCTCCGAGGATGCGTTCCTCTACCGCCTGGTGCGCCCGCTGATCGACACCATGGGCGAGGCCTATCCCGAGCTGGTCAAGGCCGGCGAGCAGGTGGAGAAGGTCCTGGAGAAGGAGGAGCGCAAGTTCCTCGAAACCCTCGACCACGGCATGAAGATCCTGGAAGAGGACCTGAAGGATCTGCAGGGACGGGTGATCCCGGGCGAGACCATCTTCCTGCTCTATGACACCTACGGCTTCCCGGTGGACCTGACCGGCGACATCGCGCGCGAACGCGGCCTGGAACTGGACATGGCCGGTTTCGAGGCGGAGATGGAAAAGCAGCGCGAGCGGGCGCGCGCCGCCTCCCGCTTCAGCATGGATACCGGCAACCTGCCGGGGCTGGAGGACCACACGACCGAGTTCTGCGGCTATGAATACCTGGAGGGCGACGGCCACGTGCTGGCGCTGTTCCGCGAGGGCGAGGCCGTGGACCGCCTGGAGGTCGGCGAAGAGGGCATCGTGGTGCTTGACCGCACGCCGTTCTACGCCGAGTCCGGCGGCCAGGTGGGCGACATCGGTACCCTGTCGGGCTCCGGCGTGCGTTTCCAGGTGCAGGACACCCGCAAGCAGGCCGCGGCGCATCTGCACGTGGGCCAGGTCCGCGCCGGCACCCTGGAGGTCGGTCAGAGCCTGTCCGGCTCGGTGGAGGGGCCGCGGCGCGAGGCCATCAAGCGTCACCACTCCGCCACGCATCTGCTGCACAAGGCCCTGCGCGACCAGCTGGGCGATCACGTCCAGCAGAAGGGCTCGCTGGTGGACTCCGAGCGCCTGCGGTTCGACTTCACCCACATGGAGCCGCTGACCACCGAGCAGCTGAAATCGATCGAGGATCAGGTCAACGCCGAGATCCTGGCGAACGAGGCCACCGACACCCGCATCATGGACATCGACTCGGCCATGGAGTCGGGTGCCGTGGCCCTGTTCGGCGAAAAATACGGTGACGAGGTGCGGGTGCTGAAGATCGGTTCCTCGGTGGAGCTGTGCGGTGGCACCCACGTGGAGCGCACCGGCGACATCGGGCCGTTCCGGATTACGGTCGAAGGCGGGGTCGCCGCCGGGATCCGCCGCATCGAGGCGGTGGCCGGCGAGGTGGCCCTGCGCTGGATGGACCAGCAGCTGGGCCATCTGGATGCGGTGGCGGACCGCCTGCGGGCCGGCCGCGCCGACGCCCCGGACAAGGTGCGCCAGCTGCAGGAGCGCAATCGCGAGCTGGAGAAGGAGATCGAACGCCTGAAGGGCAAGCTCGCCAGTCAGGCCGGCGACGACCTCTCCAGCCGCGCGGTGGAGGTCGACGGCCTGAAGGTGCTGGCGGCCCCGGTGGAGGGCGTGGAGCCCAAGGCCCTGCGCGACATGGTCGATCAGCTCAAGCAGAAGCTCGGCCGTGCCGTGGTGGTGCTGGGCACCGCCACCGAGGAAGGCAAGGTCTCGCTGGTCGCCGGGGTCACCAAGGAGGAAACCGACCGGATCCGCGCCGGCGATGTGGTCGGGCGCGTGGCCGCTCAGGTCGACGGCAAGGGCGGTGGCCGGCCGGACATGGCCATGGCCGGCGGGCAGAGCCCCGATAAACTCGAGGCGGCGCTGGCCTCGGTGGAGGACACCGTTCGCGAATTGCTGGGCTGACCAAATTCCGGATTGGAAGGGCGGGTTTGCTTTGGATGCATCCCGATTTCGTGTTTAATGCGCCGCCTTCGGGCCGGACAGGGATTCTGCAATGGCGTTGCTGGTACTGAAATTTGGCGGCACCTCGGTCGGGACGACCGAACGCATCCGGGCGGTGGCCGAACGCGCGCTGCATCTGCGCGAGGAGGGCCATCAGCTGGTGATCGTGGTGTCCGCGATGAGCGGCGAGACCGATCGCCTGCTGGGGCTGGCGAACGAACTCAACCCGCGGGTCGACGGGCGCGAGCTGGATGTCCTGCTGTCCACCGGTGAGCAGGTCACCATCGCCCTGCTGGCGATGGCACTGGAGGCGAAAGGCTGTCCGGCGCGCTCCTATACCGGTGCCCAGGTGACCATCCGGACCGATAGCGCCTACAACAAGGCGCGGATCCGCAGTATCGACGACGCCCGCGTGCGTGATGACCTGGAGGCCGGCCGCATCGTGGTCGTGGCCGGCTTCCAGGGCGTGGACGAGGACGGGGCGATCACGACCCTGGGGCGTGGTGGCTCCGACACCACGGCGGTGGCGCTGGCCGCGGCCTTGAAAGCGGACGAATGTCGCATCTATACGGATGTGGACGGAGTCTACACCACCGATCCGCGACTGGTGCCCCACGCACGGCGCCTCGAACGAGTGACCTTCGAGGAGATGCTGGAGATGGCGAGCCTCGGTTCGAAGGTGCTACAGATCCGGGCAGTGGAATTTGCGGGCAAGTATAACGTCCCCTTACGTGTCCTTTCGTCGTTTGGCGAGGGACCCGGGACACTCATCACCACGGAGGAGGATGCAGCGGTGGAACAGGCGCTGGTCGCGGGAATCGCGTTCAATCAGAACGAGGCGCAGCTGACGGTGGGCGGCGTGCCGGATCAGCCCGGGGTCGCGCATCGCATCCTCGGGCCGGTGGCGGATGCCAACATCGAGGTGGACATGATCGTGCAGAACGTCGGCGAGGACGGCCGCACGACCGATTTCACCTTCACCGTGCATCGCAACGACTACGAGAAGGCGCTGGAACTGCTGCAGGGGGCAGCGGACGAACTGGGCGCCCGCGAGGTCTCGGGCGACGTCCATATCGTCAAGATCTCGGTCGTGGGTGTCGGCATGCGGTCGCATGCGGGTATTGCCAGCCGGATGTTCGAGGCCCTGTCGCGGGAAAACATCAACATCCGGATGATCTCGACGTCGGAGATCAAGATCTCGGTGGTCGTGGACGAAAAATACCTCGAACTGGCGGTGCGTGCGCTGCACGATGCCTTTGAACTCGAAGAGGAGCCAGCCGGTCTACCAAAGGAGCAGGGGTGACGACTCAATCAACGGATTCCGGGCGACCGACCTCGTCCGACACAGGTACTGTGGAGAAAAGCATGCTCATACTGACGCGTCGGGTGGGGGAGACCCTCATGATCGGCGATGACGTCTCCGTCACCGTTCTGGGTGTGAAGGGCAACCAGGTCCGGATCGGCATCAATGCGCCCCCGGACGTGGCGGTTCATCGCGAAGAGATCTTTCAGCGGATTCAGGACGAAGATTCGGAACACGGCTCCGGCGACAATCGCGGGAACGAGTGACGTCCGACGCTGCGATCTCCGTGCGGCCCGAATGAAGGTAAAATCATCAATTCGGGGCCGCGCGGGCTTTCATTCCGCGGCGTGAATCCGTATCCTCTGCACCGCAGTTACGGAGAGTTGGCCGAGTGGTTGAAGGCGCTCCCCTGCTAAGGGAGTATGGGTCAAAAGCCCATCGAGGGTTCGAATCCCTCACTCTCCGCCAGAACGCAAAAGGCCCGCACGGCAAGTGATGCTCGTGCGGGCCTTTTTTGTGGGCACGTAAGCCGGGATCGGTCAGTTCATCGCGCGGCGGCGTTCCTCACGCTGATAGAACAGCAGGGCGACGTTGATGGCACGTTCCAGGCGGGCCGACATCTCGATGATCGCGCAGCCGGCATACGAATGGCCTTCGCGAGTGGAAGGGCGCGAGTTGGCCAGTTTGACGGCGCCGGAGACCCTTTCCTGCACGTCCGGGAGCAGCAGGTTGGTGAATTCCAGGCGGCTGCCATAGGGGATCTCCTGCAGCACTTCATTCGGCAGTTCCACGCACATGCCTTCGGCTGAAAGGTCCACCACCGATCCCTCGATCGGTTCTTCGTGCATCTCGCCCTGGATCTGCAGGGTCGGGCGGTTGCTCAGGGGGATATGAACGCGGAAGGTCTCGCGACGCTGCAGGTATTGCAGTTCGGCGGGATACGGACACTCGTAGAGGTCTCCCGGCGATTCGCTCACGATCTGGCGGACCTCGGTGGTAAACCGCACGGCCACGCCGCGCAGGGTCGCGAAGACGCGCAGGGGCTGGCCGGGCCGGATCCGCTGGTGGAGGGAAGGGGGTTGCAGCTGGTCGAGGTAGAGACGTCGCGCGTCGGCATCCAGACGGATCAGCGCCGAGGTGTACAGCGGGCCGCTTTCTTCCAGGCGGATACTGACCAGGGTCAGGCCATGGTCCAGGTCGCGCAGGATCTGGCCGATGCGTTCCGGGGTGTCGACGGTATAATCGTTGTCATCCATGAGGGCACGTCGCGTCCGAAGTGGGTTCGCGCATCATACACCCTGTGACGGAGTTCACGCCTGTCCGGACCAACCCGGGCTCAGGCGCGGGTGATGGTCTGGCCGGTGGTACGACGGTGGCGGGCCTTGCCGTAGGGATCGTAGGTCGTGGCCGGGCCGCTGTCCTCGCCGCGCAGGATCTGCATGGACATCTGCACCCGGCGCTGGTTGCGTTCGATCAGCCGGGCATTGCCCTGGTTGAGTTCGTTGCAGCGTTCGATCGTCGCCCGCAGCGCCTGCCAGCGGTCATTGAGGTGCTCCCCTCCCTCCAGCCGCGCGAACAGCCGCGCCACCCCTTCCGGGGTGAACTCGGCCCCGCGGGCCTCGATCCATTGCTGCTGTTTGCGGGTTTCGGTTTCCAGTGCCTGCAGCAGTTCCTGCTTGCGCTGGACCGCGGCCTGCAGCCGATCCGGTTCGCGTGACTCAATGGCCCGGGTTTCCTCCAGCAGGATATCCTCCAGCCGTTGTCCGAGACGGATGGATTCCTCCAGGGAAGGACGAATTCCGGTTTCGTCGGTCACCATCGGATCACCGCAGCAGGCCTTCGATTTCCATCATGCGATCGGCCAGCTCTTCGTTGTCGATCGGGTAGTTCCCCTGAGCGATCGCCTCGCGGATCTCGGCCACCTTCGCCTCGTTGAACGGTGCGGCCTCGCTGGCTTCGCCGCTGCCGTTCATGGCCTGGGCGGCGCCGGTCAGGGTGACGGCGTCGCCGCTGGCGGCATCGCCATTGCCGGCGCGATCCACCCCGTTACCGCCGGTGCGGGCGTCGTCGTCACGGCCGCGGACTCCGCCGTTCTGGCTGTCGGGGCGCAGGCCGTTGATGTTGGGGCCTTTGATATCCATGACTTTGTCCTGTCGTTTTACTGGTCTACCGCGTGTATCGGCCGGAATGCCCGAAACTGTAGGGTCGGTTGCGGGATTTCCGTCACATTTTACTACAGGGCGACGCGAACCGTGCCCGATGGCTGGACCTCGCCCTCGATCTCGCGTCCGGAGGAGGTGTTGCGCACGCGGATCCAGTCGCCGGCCGTGGCGTCCTCCAGGGCTTCGCCCTGCATGCGGATAGTGACGCTGCCGCTGTTGGCGAGGATGGTAACGCGCTGGCCGCGCTGGATCACCTGACGTTCATTAACGTGCTGCTGGCCGATGACCTGGCCCTGGCGAATCGCGCGGCGGGTCTGCAGACCGACCACCTCGGATGCGTCCTCGAAATAATGGCTGGCCTGGCGCGACGTCTCGATGCGCTCCATGCGCAGATCGCCCGGCCCCAGGGTCTGCTGGCGCGACAGGTTGCGGCGGGCCACCACCACCTCGGCGTGGCGTTCCACGGTGGCCGGAACGTACACCGACCAGGTCACCGGCCCGGGACAGCGGATGTTGACCGCGGTATTGCCCCTCGGGCGGCCGCCGGGCGGCAGCGAGGCCTCCAGGGGTTCTTCGCAGCGCTTGAGGCGCAGGCGGTCGTCGACATGACCGAGTTGCACCTCCACATCGTCGCCGTTGTGGTCCCCAAGCTGCTGGTGCAGGAACCGTTCCGCGCTGTCACGAATGTTCTGCACCGGCTCGATCTCCGCTTGCGCGGTCGGGGCGAGGAGCGCGAGCATCAGAAGAAGCGCACCCCCGCTGCGGCCCGGGCTGCGGTACGGGAGCAAAGCCTGTAACTTGAAAAGGTGCATGTCCGGTCACCGTTGACCCTGTGTCTTCGTCACGGAATACATGCAGATTCTGTGCCATGGCATCCGGCGCCTGTCCTGCGCGTCCGATGCGTGGTTCAAGCTCCCGCCGGCGCGGCCGTTAGCAGGGAGAACAACCCAGGGGGCGAGAACCGTGAGTCAGTTTATTGACGACGTGAACCAGCGCACGCAGATGGTCGGGCAGAACCGGATGGAGCTGCTGCTGTTCTATCTGGGCGGCACGCAGACTTTCGGGATCAACGTGTTCAAGGTGCGCGAGGTGATTCCGCTGCCGCAGTTGCGCCAGATTCCCGGGTCCGCCGGGGTGGTGCGGGGCGTCACCACCCTGCGCGACAAGACCGTGCCGATCATCGATCTGGCGCGGGCGATGGGCATGCAGTCGACGCGGGCCGGGGCGGACGGGCAGCAGAAGGTTGTGATCACGGAGTTCAACCGCTCGGTGCAGGGCTTCATGGTGTCGGCGGTGGATCGCATCGTGAACGTCAACTGGGACCAGGTGAAGTCGCCCCCGCGCGGCACCGGTCGTGAGTCGTTTCTGGTGGCGGTCACCGAACTCGACAACAAGCTGGTGGAGATCATCGACGTGGAGCGCGTGCTGTCGCTGGTCAATCCGTTGCCCACCGAGGTGTCGGAAAGCGTGCGTTCCGCAGTGGCCGAGCAGACACCCGAGCGTCGGGAAATCGTCATCGCCGACGACTCGGTGGTGGCCCGCCGCCAGATCGAAAGCGCCATCCAGGGGCTCGAGTGGCCCTACGTGCTGTGCAAGGACGGGCGTGAAGCCCTGGATTACCTGGAGGAGAAAGCCGCCGAGGGTCCGATCCACGACACGGTCGAGCTGGTGATCTCGGATATCGAAATGCCGCGCATGGACGGTTACACCCTGACGGCAAAGATCCGCGAGAACGAGCGGCTGCGGCCGCTGCGGGTGCTGCTGCATTCCTCGCTCAGCGGCGAATTCAATACCGACATGGTGCGTCGGGCCGGTGCGGATGCGTTCCTCTCCAAGTTCAACCCGGACGAACTGGCCAGTGCGATCCTGGAACAGATCAACAAGACCGCCTGAGATGTCGGTGGTTGCCGGGGGCGAACGGTTGCCGGCCCGGCCGGGGCGGGTGGCCGGCGCTTGCCGCCCCTTTGCAGGCTGCGGACTCCCGCAAGGCCGCCTCGAAGCCCTATACTGTGGCGGCATGGAATCATCGAACCGAACAACCAGCGGACGGCGGACGGGCCCGGCACGCGTCAAGGCGGAGATGTGTGCGTGATCGATTCCCGTGACTACGAAGAATTCGCGCGCTTTCTCTCCGAGTGCTGTGGCCTGGTGCTGGGGGACAGCCGCCAGTACCTGGTGTCCAGCCGGCTGTCCCGCCTGCTGGATGAATTTGGCTACAAGGACGTGCCGGAACTGCTGCACGCGCTGCGCAAGGCGCCCAGCCCGAAGCTGCGCACGCGCGTGATCGACGCGATGACCACCAACGAAACCTCCTGGTTTCGCGACGGTTTTCCGTTCGAGATCCTGCGCCACGTGATCCTCCCGGAGCTGGCGTCCACTCGGTCGTCGATCAAGGTCTGGTCGGCCGGGTGTTCCAGTGGCCAGGAGCCCTACAGCATCTCGATGGTGGTCTCGGAATGGGAGGCCTCGCGCCCGCGCCGGGTGGTGCCCGTCAGCATTCTCGGCACGGACCTGTCCGAGGGCGTGCTGGAAGACGCCCGCAAGGGAGTCTATGACGGTCTGAGCATCGTGCGCGGGCTGAGCGAGTCGCGGCGGTCCCGGTTCTTCCAGACCGTGCCCGAGGGGCACAAGATCATCCCCGAGGTGCAGCGCCGCTGCCGGTTCCAGAAACTCAATCTGGTCGACAGCTACGCGGCGCTGGGCAAGTTCGACATCGTGTTCTGCCGTAACGTCCTGATCTATTTCTCCGCCGAGACCAAGCGTCAGGTCCTTGACGGTATTGCGAAGCAGCTTAACCCCGGTGGCTATCTGTTTCTTGGCGCTTCCGAGACGGTCGGCCCCTACAGCAAGGCCTACGAAACCGTGCGCACCGAGTACGGTTCGGTCCTGCGTCTGAAGGGCTGAACCCCGCCCGCGCCGGGCCTGCAACGGGCCCGGCGGTCGTTTCCGACGCGGTGATTCGCCGCGTGGCCGACCGCGCGCCGGCGTCCCTCCCAATCCTTTTCCCCTTTTGCCGGCAGCCAATGGCACGGCGATTGCATCGTCGTGGTCAGGCAACGGATGCCCGCCATGCGCGGGCCGGACGGAACGGGATGAGCATATCGCTGGACAAGGCACTCGGGATTCTGCCGGAGTCGGTGAACCTGCGTTCGCAGCGCATGGAGGTTCTGAGCTCGAACATCGCCAATGCCGACACCCCCGGCTACAAGGCGCGGGACCTGGATTTTCGCAGCCAGCTGGAGGCGGCTTCGGGGGGTGGTGGCCAGCTGCAGCTCAGCAAGACCCGGGCCGGTCATCAGGATCCGGGGACGGCCGCCGCGGGCACCGGGGCCGAGCTCAAGTACCGCATCCCCTCGCAGCCGTCTCTGGACGGCAACACCGTGGATCCGCAGATGGAACGGGCCGCGTTCGCCGAGAACTCGGTCAAGTACCAGAGCAGCCTCGAATTTCTCAATCGCCGGGTTTCCGGCATTCGCGATGCCTTCCGGGGCAATCGCTGAACCTGACGGGAGGCCACTGCCGTGAGTGATCTGTTCAATCTGTTCAATACCTCGGCTTCGGCGCTGACGGCACAGTCGGCGCGGCTGAATACGGTGTCTTCGAACCTGGCCAACGCCAACACGGCGGCCGGCAGCGCGGAGGAGGCCTATCGCGGGAAACACGTGCTGTTCCAGGCGGCGATGGACCAGGCCAACCGCGACGGTACCGCGACGCCGGTGCGGGTGGCCGGGATCGAGGAGTCGGATGCCGAGCCGCAGATGCATTACGAGCCCCATCACCCGAAGGCAAACGACGATGGCTACATCTTTCGCCCGGCGGTCAGCGTGGTCGAGGAGATGGCCAACATGATGTCGGCCTCGCGCAATTACGAAGCCAACGTCGAAGTCATGGACACCACCCGCCAGTTGATGATGCGCACGCTGCAGATGGGCGGACAAGGCTAGGAGACCGGAAATGAACGGATTGACACCCGACATGCTGGAAGGGGCGGGGATTCGCACTGACCGCCAGGCCCAGCGAGACCGTCAGGAGAAGGAAGGCGGGCCGGATCAGCTGGGACAGGAGGACTTCCTCAAGCTGATGACGACCCAGCTGCAGAACCAGGACCCGTTCGAGCCGATGGAAAACGGGGACTTCATCGCGCAGATGGCGCAGTTCTCGAGCGTCACCGGGATTCAGCAGCTGAACGAGTCGTTCGAGGGCTTCGCCCAGTCGATGGGTCAGAACCAGGCGGTGCAGGGCGCCAACCTGGTCGGCAAGGACGTGCTGGTGCCGGTGGAGTTCGGCCAGCTGGGCCCCGAGGGCGGCATGAGCGGCGCGTTCGAACTGGGGGCCTCGGCCGAGTCGGTGGAGGTCGAGATCATGAACGGGGCCGGCGAGCGCGTGCGGCGCATGAATCTCGGCGCGATGGGCGCCGGGCTGCAGGACTTCCAGTGGGATGGCATGACCGACAACGGCCAGCGCGCGCCGGCCGGGGTCTACGAGGTACGGGCGACCGCGCGCAGCGGGGAGCGCACCGAATCGCTGGAGACCTTTCTTAACCAGCGCGTGGACAGCGTCTCCATGGGCGGGGAGAAAAACGGCCTGGCACTGAATGTGCAAGGCGTGGGCGAGATCGATTTTTCGGACGTACGCCGGATTTCCGGCTGACGCCCGACACAAAAACAACCGGAGGAACGGAACATGCCCTTCAACATCGGATTGAGCGGACTGAACTCGGCCCAGGCCGATCTGGACGTGACCGGCAATAATGTCTCCAACGCCGGGACCACGGGGTTCAAGCAGTCGCGCGCGGAGTTCGGGGATGTCTACGCCCAGTCGTTCGGCGGCACCAACCAGACGACCGTAGGCGCGGGTTCGCGCCTGCTGGCGGTGACCCAGCAGTTTACCCAGGGTCAGACGGAATTCACCGAAAACGGACTGGATCTGGCGATCGACGGAGAGGGGTTCTTCCAGCTCAATGACCGTGGCAACACGGTGTACAGCCGCGCCGGAGAATTCCAGGTCGATCGCGACGGGTTCCTCGTCAACAGCCAGGGCCAGAACCTGCAGGGCTATGTCGCCGAGGACGGCGATGCGGAGCCGGCGGATCTCGGCGGTACCCCCGGCAATCTGCGGCTGGACACGGGCGAGGGCGCGCCGCGGCGCACCGAGGAGATCGACGCCCAGCTGAATCTGCGTTCCGACGCCGAGGTTATTGCGGGTGGTTTCGAGACCGACAACGGCGCGGCCGTGCCGGACAGCTACAACTTCTCCACTTCGCTGACGGTGTACAACGGCCAGGGCGAGGCCCAGGACGCCGAGGTGTATTTCACGAAGGTGGATGACAACGAGTGGGAGGCCTACGTCGCGGTCAACGGCGAGGTGGTTAACGAGAACGATCCCAAGGAGCTGGTTTTTGATGCCAACGGAGAACTGGATTTCGACGAGATGCCGGATGACGATGCGACGTTCACCTTCGATCCCGGTGATGCATTTGATGACGGCACCGAGATCGAGATCGACTTTGCCGGCACGACCCAGTACGGCACCGATTTCGGTGTCAGCGACCTGAGCCAGGACGGCTATGCCCCCGGCACGCTGACCGACATCGACATCGACAACGAAGGGGTGGTGTTCGCGCGTTACAGCAACGGCCAGTCGGACGTGCTGGGCCAGGTGGTGCTGGCGAACTTCGACAATCCCCAGGGCCTGGAGCAGCTGGGCAACAACAACTGGGCGGAGACCTTTGCTTCCGGCGGGCCGACGGTCAATGCCCCGGGAGCGGCCGGTACGGGATTGCTGCAGGCCGGGGCCCTCGAGGCCTCCAACGTGGATATCGCACAGGAGCTGGTGAACCTGATCACCGCTCAGCGCAACTTCCAGGCCAATTCCCAGACGATCTCCACGGCCGACACCGTGACCCAGACCATCATCAACATCCGCTAGGGCGGTAACCGGAGGATCCTGCGGGAGGCCGAACCATGGATCGTTTTCTCTACATCGCGATGTCGGGGGCCCGGGAGGTCGAGCACGCCCAGGCCGTCAACAATCACAACCTGGCGAACGCCAATACCGACGGCTTCCGGCAGGCACTTGCCACCGCGGACACCGTCCCGGTGCGCGGCCCGGTCTACGACACGCGCGACTACGTACAGGTGGGGAACGAGGCGGCCGACTTCTCTCACGGGACGCTGCGCAGTACGGGGCGTGATCTGGACGTGGCCATCCAGGGCGAGGGCTTCATCGCCGTGCAGGGGCCGGACGGGCAGGAAGGCTATACCCGCGCCGGCAACCTGCAGGTGGATGGCTTCGGTCTGCTGCGCACCGCGGACGGGATGCAGGTGATGGGTGACGGCGGGCCGATCGCGATTCCGCCGGCGGAGAAGGTGGAGATCGGCACCGACGGGACCATCAGCGTCCGGCCCCAGGGCGCCCCGGCGGATGCCCTCGCGGCGGTGGAGCGCATCCGTCTGGTCAATCCGGATGTCGAGGATCTCGAACGGGGCGAGGACGGACTGTTCCGCCTGCCGGACGGTGAAGAGGCCGCGGCAGACGCGGACGTGACGCTGGTATCCGGCACGCTCGAGAGCAGCAACGTGAACACCGTCGAGGCGCTGACGCGAATGATCGAGCTGTCGCGAACCTTCGAGACCCAGATCAAGATGATGGACACCGCCAACACGCTGGAACAGAGCAGCAACCGGCTGCTCGGCATGGGCTGACCGGGATGATCCCGACGCGGCCCCGACTGACAGGAGAAACGCCATGAACCAGGCACTGTGGATCGCCAAGACCGGACTCGACGCGCAGGACACGCGCATGTCGACCGTGGCCAACAACCTGGCCAACTCGAGCACCACCGGCTTCAAGAAGGACCGGGCGGTATTCGAGGACCTGATCTACCAGACCGTGCGCCAGCCGGGCGCGCAGGCGACCCAGGATCAGCAGCTGCCTTCGGGCCTGCAGATCGGCACCGGCGTGCGCACGGTCAGCACGGAAAAGATGTTCGAACAGGGCAACCTGCAGCAGACCGAGAACTCGCTGGACGTCGCCATCGAGGGCGACGGTTTCTTCCAGGTGCTGATGCCCAACGGTGACATCGGCTATACCCGTGACGGCAGCTTCCAGGTCAATTCCGACGGCCAGGTGGTGATGTCCAACGGCTATCCGCTGCAGCCGGGCCTGTTCGTGCCGGATGATGCCGAGTCGATCGACATCGGCAAGGACGGCACCGTGACCGCGCGCATTACGGGACAGGCCGAACCGGTGGACCTGGGGCAGATCCAGCTGGCGGACTTCGTGAACCCCGCGGGCCTGGAGGCGGTGGGCGAGAACATCTTCAAGGAGACCGCGGCTTCCGGCGTGGCGCAGCAGGCCAACCCCGGGCTCAACGGCGTGGGCACGGTGATCCAGGGCTCGCTGGAGACCTCCAACGTGAATATCGCCGAGGAGCTGGTGAACATGATCGAGACCCAGCGGGCCTACGAGGTCAACTCCAAGGCCATCTCCAGCGCCGACCAGTCGCTGCAGTTCATCAACCAGACCATCGGGTGATCACATGAACCGCGCGACGCTTCCCCTCGCTCGCTGGCTGGCTCCGCTGGCCCTGGTCCTGCTCGGCGGCTGCGCCAGCATGCCGCACGACACCACCCCCGGCGATGCGCCCGAGTATCACGCCGTGCAGCCGCCGGAACCGGTCCCGCAGGCCCAGAACAACGGCAGCATCTATCAGGCTTCGCATTCGCACGGCCTGTTTACCGATCCCAAGGCTGCCCGGGTCGGCGACATCCTGACCGTGGTCCTGGCGGAGAGCACCGACGCGCAGAAATCGTCGTCCACCAGCACCAACAAGGACTCGGACCTGAATCTGGGGACCCTGGAAGCCTTTGGCGGCGAGGCGACCCGTGGCGGGCGGCCGCTGTTCGGGGTGAGCAACAACAGCTCGCGCGGCTTCGACGGCGGCGGCGATTCGAGCCAGAGCAACCAGCTGGAGGGGGAGATTACGGTCACCGTGGCCGAGGTCCTGCCCAACGGCAACCTGGTGATCCAGGGCGAGAAATGGCTGGGTATCAATCAGGGCGAGGAATACGTGCGGCTGCGCGGGATCGTGCGGCCGCAGGACGTCAATGCCGACAACACGGTGCTGTCGGGACAGGTGGCCGACGCCCGGATTTCCTATGGCGGCAGCGGCTTCATTGCCGACAGCAACACCCCCGGGTGGATCACCCGTTTCTTCAACAGCCCGCTGTGGCCCTTTTAGGACGAGGTGGACATGAACGCACAAACGCGCAACGGGTTTCGTGAGGGGATCCGCGAACGGATGCGTCAGGTCGCGTGGCTGGCGGGCTCCGCCGGTTTCCTGGTGGCCCTCGGGCTGCAGGGTGCGGCCGCGCAGACCGCGATCCAGCAGCAGGCCATGGCACAGCAGCCGCACCACGGCGGTTCGGGCATCGTCGAGCGGGTGAAGGACCTGGCCAGCGTGTCCGGCGTGCGCGAGAACCAGCTGATTGGCTACGGCCTGGTGGTGGGGCTGGACGGCACCGGTGACCAGACGACCCAGACCCCGTTCACGGTGCAGAGCCTCAACAACATGCTGACCCAGCTCGGTCTGACCCCGGACGAGGGGGCCAACCCGCAGCTGCAGAATGCCGCGTCGGTGATGGTGACCGCGGACCTCCCGCCATTCGCCAAGCCGGGCCAGGAGATCGACGTAACGGTGTCGTCCATGGGCAATGCCGATTCGCTGCGCGGGGGCACCCTGCTCATGACCCCGCTGAAGGGTGCCGATGGCGAGACCTACGGCATCGCCCAGGGCAACCTGATCGTCGGCGGCTTCGATGCCGAGGGCGGCGACGGGTCGAGCATCACGGTCAACGTGCCGAGTGTCGGGCGCATCCCCAACGGGGCCACGGTGGAACGTGAGGTGCCGACCGCGTTCGCCTCCGGCGACACCGTGACCCTGGATCTCAACCGGCCCGATTTCACCACGGCCACGCGCCTGACGGAGACGGTCAACGAGACCTTCGGCGCGGGCACCGCTCGGGCGCTGGACGGTTCGTCGGTGCAGGTTCGGGCGCCGTCGGACCCCAGTCAGCGGGTCAGCTTCGTCGCGGAACTGGAAAACCTGCCGGTGGAGCGCGGCGAGGCCCCGGCCCGAGTGATCGTCAACTCGCGCACCGGCACCGTGGTGATCGGTTCCAGCGTGCAGGTATCGCCGGCCGCGGTGTCGCACGGCAGCCTCACGGTGACCATTACCGAATCGCCGGAAGTGGTGCAGCCGCTGCCGCTGGCCCCGGGCGAGACCGCAATCCAGCCGGAGACCGACATCGCGATCGAGGAGGAGAACAACCCGATGTTCCTGTTCGACGCGGGGACCTCGCTGGACGAGATCGTGCGTGCGGTGAACAACGTCGGGGCGGCTCCCAGCGACCTGGTGGCCATCCTGCAGGCCCTGCGCGAGGCAGGCTCGCTGCGCGCGGAGCTGGTGGTGATCTGATGATCGGGCCGAGCGGAGAAAGCCGGATGCAGGCGCAGTCGGCGATGGCGTCCGATCCGTCGGGGCTGCACGAGCTCTCGCGAGCCGCGCGCGGCGGGGGTCGCGAGGGCATGGAAGCGGTCGCGCGCGAGTTCGAGGCGATGCTGGTCGGCCAGATGCTCAAGCAGATGCGCGAGGCTTCGCTGGGCGACGGGATCTTCGAGAACGAACAGACCGAAATGTATCAGGAGATGTTCGACCAGGAGGTCGCGCGCTCGGTCAGTCAGGGTGAAGGTCTCGGGCTGCGCGAGGCGTTGATCCGTGACATGGAACGCAATGCACCCACCGATCCCGAGGTCCTGCACGATCCGGAACGCCAGCAGAACCTCGAGGCGCCACGGCGCAACGAGAGCCTGACCCCCATGCAGCCGCGCGGGGACGGGGAACGGCCCGCGGCGCCTGCGGATGAGTCGGATGCGTTGGATGGGGCGGGCCCCGGCGGGACGGCGGAACAGGCCGAGGCGGGGGATGCGCCGCGGTCGATGCCGGAGGCGGCCGGGGGAGCCCCGGTCGACTGGCCGCCGCGCAATCCGGACGAATTCCTGGAAAAGCTCGGGCCGGCGGCTGAACGGGCCGCGGCCGAGCTGGGTGTGGATGCATCGGTGCTGCTGGCGCAGAGCGCGCTGGAAACCGGCTGGGGGCAGCATGTGCCCAGCCGTACGGACGGCGAGCCCAGCTTCAACCTGTTCGGCATCAAGGCCGATCGTTCGTGGAGCGGGGAGGCGGTCTCGGTGGGTACCCTGGAGTACCGCGACGGTGTGGCGCAACGCGAACAGGCTCGTTTCCGCGCCTATGACGATCCGGAACGCTCGTTCGCGGACTACGTCGACTTCATCCGCAGCAATCCGCGCTACGAGCGGGCCCTGCAGGCAGGCGACGACGCGACCTACGTGCGCGAACTGCAGGCCGCGGGTTATGCCACGGATCCGCGCTATGCCGAAAAGATCCTGGATCTGCGTGACCGGGTGGCGCAGGCCCGCGAGCCGGTCCATGCTCAAGTCTCGGCCGGCGCGGCCGATAACCCGGTCGAGGGGTGAAGCATGCATAACACGGATCGCGTACAACAGGGTTGCCACCGGCCACGGAGGATGGCGTCATGAGTTCCCTCAACATCGGGACGTCGGGGCTGCTCGCCTATCAGCGGGCGATCAGCACCACCAGCAACAACATCGCCAATGCCTCCACCGAAGGCTACTCCCGGCAGTCGACCTCCCTGGCGAACCGGCCGCCGCAGTTCCTGGGCGGCAACTTCCAGGGGCAGGGCGTCGAGGTCGACAACATCCGGCGGATCTCCGACCAGTTCGTGAACAACCAGCTGCGGGATGCGACCTCGGAGAACGCGAATGCCGAGACGCGGGTGCAGATCGCCAACCGGATCGACAACCTGCTGGCGGACGAGGCCTCGGGACTGCAGCCGGTGCTGCAGAGCTTCTTTGATGCGGCCCAGGATGTCAGCAGCGATCCGACTTCCAGTTCCGCGCGCGAGGTATTCCGCACCGAGGCCGAATCGCTGGTGGAGCGACTGGGTTCCATCGACAGCCGCCTGCAGGAACAGCGCCAGATCGTCAACGGCCAGATCGAGACCGGGGTGCAGGAGGTCAACGACCTGGCCGATGCCCTGGCCGACGTGAACCGTGCGATCGTCTCGGGTTCGACCCAGGGCACGCCCAACGACCTGCTGGATCAGCGCGACCGGCTGATCAATGACCTCGCGGAAAAGGTCGACGTGCGCACCGTGGAGCAGGATGACGGGGCTCTGAACGTGTTCGTCGGCAACGGCCAGGCGCTGGTGCTGGGGGGCGATGCGCGCGAACTGCGCGCCGAACCGCTGTCCGGCGATCCGGAACGCCTCGACATCGGCGTTGCCAGCGGCGACGGCACCGCGAGCATCTCGCGGTTCATCCGGGGTGGCGAGCTCGGCGGCCTGCTGGAGATGCGCGGTGGCATGCTGGATGAGGCGCAGAACACGCTGGGCCAGATCGCGCATGCGGTGGGCGAGAGCTTCAACGAACAGAACCGGCGCGGGCTGGACCTCAACGGCGAGCAGGGCGAGGCGATCTTCGGCCTGGGCGAACCGCAGGTCTGGGGAGCCGGGGATCCGAAGCCGGAGAGCAACCCCGAGGTGAGCATCGCGGACGCCGGGGCTCTGACCACCAATGACTACCGCCTGCGACGCGACGAAAACGGAGATTACGAGCTGCGTCGGCTGCCGGACAATCGGGTCATTGATGACGATGATTACGAAATCGACGATGTTAATGACGAGATCCGCGTGGATGGCATGGTCATCGACGTCGGCGAGCTCGAAGACGATGGCGTCACGGGGGAGTGGCTGATTCAGCCGACCCGTAGCGGCGCCAGTCAGATGGAAGTCCTGATGCAGGACGGCGACGAGCTCGCCGCCGCGGCGGCGCTGCGGGCCCGGGAGGGCGACGGGAATCAGGGTGATGCCACGGTGAGCTCGATCGCGGCTACGGATCCGGATTCCGAGGCGTTCGACGGCAGCATCGACGGTCTCGAAGTGAGTTTCAACGGTACCGAGTTCGAGCGGGAGGGCGGCGGCACCATTGATACGGAGGAAGTGGATGATGGCGTCTACCGGGTCAGTGGCGACGGCTGGGAGATGGAAGTCCGCGGAACCCCCGAAGATGGCGATGCGTTCCAGGTGTTCACCAACGAGAACCGCGAGGGTGACAACCGCAACATGCAGGCGATGAACGCGCTGGCCGAGGAGGACCTCGTCGAGGGGCGGCGCAATTTCGGTGACGCCTACAACAGCCTGATCGCCAGCGTTGGCACGCAGACCCGTCAGGCGCAGGTGGCGGAGGAGTCGGCCAGTGCCCAGCTCGATCAGGCGCGCGAACAGCGCGAGGCGGTGTCCGGCGTGAACCTGGACGAGGAGGCGGCGGACCTGCTGCGTTATCAGCAGGCCTATCAGGCGTCGGCGCAGGTGATCCAGATCGGCAACAGTCTGTTCGACAGCCTGCTGGGCGCGGTGCGTGGCTGATGCCCCCGCACGCGGGCAGCAATGACAAGAAGCGAACGGGATGCCACGGCATTCGGGGATGAAACGATGCGTGTATCGACGACCCAGATCTTCCAGACCGGAATCGACCAGATCCAGCGTAATCAGGCGGAACTCAACCGCACGTCGCTGCAGCTGGGCTCGGGGGAGCGCATCCTGACGCCCTCCGATGATCCGAGCGGGGCGACCCAGACCAACCAGTTCGAACGCATCATCAAGGCCACCGAGCAGTACCAGCGCAACATCGACAATTCCCAGCCGCGGCTGCAGCAGCAGGAATCCCTGATGCAGTCGGGAACCGATGCCCTGCAGCGGGCGCGCGAGCTGGTTATCGCCGGCAACAACGACAGCCAGACCGACGAGACGCGGCGCTACCAGGCGAACGAGCTGCGCCAGCTGCGCGACGAACTGTTCGAGATTGCCAACACCCGCGATCCCAACGGCGAGTACATCTTTGCCGGGACCAATTCGCTGGAGCAGCCGTTCAAGCAGGATGGCGAGGGGACGGTCCGTTACGAGGGTGCCGAGGGCACTGGCAGCGTGCGTGAGGTCGAGATCTCGCCGACCCGAACGGTCCCCGTCGGCGATACCGGCGCCGACGTGTTCATGAATATCCCGGAGAACGATGGTCGCACCACGGCCGATGTAACCAACCGGGAGGCGGACAGTCTGCTGATCGTCGACAAGGCCGAGGTGTACGACGTACGCGAACTGGATCGGGAGGACTACACCATCGAGTTCGCAGAGAATGGCGCCGGCGAGATGACCTACAGCGTGCTGGACGAGGATGGCGACGCCATCCAGGGCCGGGACGGGGATCTCCTGGAGGATCAGCCGTTCGTGTCGGGTGAATCCATCGATTTCGCCGGGCGTTCGGTGACGATCAGCGGGGATCCGGCCGACGGCGACGAGGTGGTTTCGCGGTCGGCCGAAAACAAGGACGTCTTCTCCACGCTGGACGACATCATCGCCGCGCTCGAGGAAGGGACCGGGACCCGCGAGGCTCGGGCCAATCTGGCCACCGCCACCAATACGGCCCTGGCCGACATGGACGCCGCGCTGGGAAACTTCAACGAGATCCGGGCCGACGTGGGCTCGCGGCTGAAGACCATGGACGACCAGAGCGAGCTCAACGAGGACCGGCTGCTGGATCTGGAGACCGCCGTTTCGGAGATCCGCGATCTGGACTATGCCGAGGCCATCAGCCGCTTCAACCAGCAGCAGGTGGCGCTGCAGGCCGCGCAGCAGACCTACAGCGAGACCAGCCGGCTGTCGCTGTTCGATTTCATTTGACGCGCCGCGAGCCCGGGCCGATGATGCCGGCGGACCTTCCTCGAGATCCCTGACATGGCTCAACGTGATTCCTCCGGCAAGGGTGTGGCCGGCTCCACCGGCCGCCCGCCGCGCTATCTTCTGATCCTGCTCGGCCTGGCGATCATCTGGGCGGGCTTCTGGGGCTGGGTGCAGTTGCAGTCCGGCGAGCCGAAGTCCGTGGAACTGGATGTTGTGGAGCAGGAGGCGCTGGACGAGAAGCTGCAGGCCCTGGAACGTACGCGTGAACCGGCGCGGCCGCGCCCGGATGCGGATCGCGGCGAGGCCATGGTGGACCTGGACGATCCCGATACCGAACCGCTGGTGCCCGAACTCTATGAAGAAGAGCCGGCTGCCCGGCGCATCTCGTTCTCCGAGCGCGAACTCAACGCCCTGATCGCCCGTGATCCGGACCTGGCCAACCGGGTGTCGGTGCGGCTGACGCCGGGGCAGGTCAGCACGCGCGTGCGCGTGGATGTCCCCGCGGACGTACCGCTGCTGGGCGGGCGCACACTGAACGTCAATTCCGGCGTACATTTCGAGACCACCGAAGACGAAGGCGTGCGTGCGCGCCTGGTCGGGGTCAGCGTGGCCGGGATCCCGCTGCCGGATGCCTGGCTGGGCGGGCTGAAGGGCGAGGACCTGCTGGCTCTGGAACCGTTCCGGGGACTGGGCGCCGGGATCGAGTCGGTGGAGGTCGACGAGGGGGTGATGACCCTGCAGCTCGCCCCCTGACTCTTCCGGCCCGGACGGATCAGGCCCTGAAGAGTCAGGTGATCACGTCGGGGCTCCGGCGTCCGGTCAGCCCGGGGATATCGCCCAGTTCGCCGGCGGCGTCGATCAGCGGCCGCAGCACTTCCTGAGGATCCAGGTCGAGCCGCTCCGGGGCGGTTTCGTGCTGTTCGATGTACAGGCGCAGCGTTGCTCCCTCCGTGCCGGTGCCCGACAGCCGGAAGACGATGCGCGCGCCGCTCTCGAACATCACCCGCAACCCCTGGCCCTCGGCCACCGAGCCGTCCACCGGATCGGTGTAGGCGAAGTCGTCGGCGGCCCGGACCGTCTGTCCGGCGAGCGATTGCCCCGGCAGGGTGGCCAGCCGGTCGCGTACGCGCTCCATCACCGCCTCGGCGTGTTCGCTGCGGATCCCCTCGTAATCGTGCCGGGTGTAGTAGTGCCGGCCGAAACGCTCCCAGTGCTCGTGCACGATGCTCTCGACCGACTGCCGGCGCACGGCGAGGAGGTTGAGCCAGAACAGGACCGCCCACAGGCCGTCCTTCTCGCGCACGTGGTCGGAACTGGTGCCGAAGCTCTCCTCGCCGCACAGGCGGATGCGCCCGTCGTCCAGCAGGTTGCCGAAGAACTTCCACCCGGTGGGCGTCTCGTAGCAGGGGATGCCCAGGGCCTCGGCCACGGTGTCCACCGCCTGGCTGGTGGGCATGCTGCGGGCGACGCCGCGCAGACCATCGGCGAAGGCCGGGATGTGGTGGGCGTTGGCCGCCATGATGGCGAGGCTGTCCGACGGGGTGACAAAGAAATGGCGCCCGAGGATCAGGTTGCGGTCCCCGTCGCCGTCGGAGGCGGCACCGAAGTCCGGGGCGTCGCGGCCGAACATGGCCTCGCGAAGCTGCCGTGCGTGGGTCAGGTTGGGGTCGGGGTGGCCGCCGCCGAAATCGCCCAGCGGTTCGGGTCGCAGGAGACTTTCCGGGGCCGCCCCCAGGCGTTCGACCAGCAGGGTTTCGGCATACGGGCCGGTGATCGCGTGCATGGCATCGAAGCGCAGGCGGAAATCGCCGGCCAGAAGCTCGCGGATGGCGTGGAAATCGAACAGCTTGTCCATCAGCTCGGCGTAGGCGGCGACCGGATCGACCACTTCCACGTCCATGCCGTTCAGGGTGGTCGCATGCAGGTGATCCAGATCCACGTGCACTGCTTCCTTCAGGATGCGGTAGTGGGTGATCGCCTGGCTGCGGGCGTGGATGGCGTCGGTAACCGAGGGCGGAGCCGGGCCGCCGGCGGCGGTGTTGAACTTGATGCCAAAGTCGCCCTCCGGCCCGCCCGGGTTGTGCGAGGCGGACAGGATCAGAGCGCCGGCGGCGCCGCGGCTGCGGATCAGATGACTGGCGGCCGGTGTGGACAGCAGGCCGCCGCGCCCGACCGCCACCCGGCCGATGCCATTGGCGGCGGCCATGCGCAGGATGGTCTGGATCGCCTCGCGGTTATGGAAGCGTCCGTCTCCCCCCAGCACCAGTTCGGCCCCTTCCAGCGCGGGCTGGCTGTCGAACACGGACTGGACGAAGTTCTCCAGATAATGTGGCTGGCGGAAGCGGGTGACGCGCTTGCGCAGGCCGGAGGTGCCGGGTTTCTGGTCTTCGAACGGATGGGTGGTGACGACGCTGATGTCCATGTGGTCCGCTGCTCCCTTGGCTTTGTTCCGACGTTAGCAGAAACCTCCGGGGGTGTCCGCCCCGGGCACGGGGTCGCCGGACGGTGCTGGCGCAGGGCTGTTAGACTTCGCCGCCATGTTGCTGGACAGCCGTACCCCCGCGTATCTCCAGCCGCGGCCGGTGACCTTCGCCGCGTTGATGGAGCTCTACGAGGACAACTATCTGCAGTTGCGCCGCCTGTGTCCCGATCCCGCCGCCGTGGGCGGACGGGCCGTCTCGCGCGTGGACGGGGCCCTCGATCTCCATCTGGAGGTGCTGGAGCGCACCCGTTATACCACTACGCTGCGCCTGACCTACCGCTTCGGCGAAGGCGACCGGGTGCGCGAGCAGCCGGACGTGCGGGTGCGCATGTTCCACGACGCCCGCCAGGCCGAGGTGCTGGGGCGCTACTGCCGCAGTACCGGGGAGGACCGGATGATCGATACCCTCGCGGGTCAGCCGGGCCTCGGCTGTCGCTGGCGGCACAACCGCTTCCTGTACAAGTGGCTGCGCTACTGCCTGCGCCAGGGGCATCGCTTCGTGGCCGACGGCTCGGCGGCCCCGGCCGCGCCGGTCAGTGGCGAGACCCCGGAGGTCTGAGCGCCGCCCGGGTCATCCCGGGGAATAGTCCAGCGGCAGCGCGGTGCGGTCCAGCACCCGGCGCAGCACGAAGCTGGAGTGCACGCTGTCCACCCCCTCCAGCCTGGTGATGCGCCGCAGCAGGAATTCCTGATAGGCATCCATGTCCGGGACCACCACCTGCAGCATGTAATCGGCCGCCTGGCCGGTGATCAGGTAGCACCGCTGCACCTCTGGATAGGTGGCGACCGTTTCCTCGAAATGGGCGAAACGTTCCGGGGTGTGCCGATCCATGCCGATATGGATCAGCGCGGTCAGTTCCAGCCCCAGACGCCGCCGGTCCAGCAGGGCCACGCGCTGCAGGATGATCCCCGCATTCTCCAGCGCGCGCACCCGGCGCAGGCAGGGCGAGGGACTGAGCCCCACGCGCTCGGCCAGCGCCTGGTTGGAGATGCCGGCGTCCTCCTGCAGGATCTCGAGGATGCGGCGGTCGTAGCGATCGAGGCGGTGCAGTTCGTTTTCCATGAGCCGAATCTTGCGCGCAAGCGTCATCCGGCGCAATCCCGTGGCGAAAAAGAAGCGGCATGGGGGTAATTCGCAATTCCCTGCGGCGAACTCTGCGTTATTCTGTTGTCCCAACAGGAAAGCCGTAAGCATCCGTATCAGGAGACCGATCGTCATGAGCTTCGATCACACCAAGTACGCCCCCTTCCCGCCGATCGACAAGTCGGACCGGCGCTGGCCCGCGCGCCGCACGACCGCGGCCCCGCGTTTCTCCGCGGTGGACCTGCGCGACGGCAACCAGGCGCTGGTGCACCCGATGAGCGTGGAGCAGAAGATGCGCTTCTTCGAGGTGCTCGTGGACATCGGGCTCAAGGAGATCGAGATCGGCTTTCCGGCCGCCTCGCAGATCGACTTCGACTTCACCCGCCGGCTGGTGGACGAGCAGCGCATCCCCGAGGGCGTGTACGTACAGGTGCTGACCCAGGCGCGCGAGGATCTGATCGCGCGGACCTTCGAGGCCCTGGAGGGCGCGCCGCGCGCGGTGGTGCACGTGTACAACTCCACCAACCCGGCGCAGCGCGAGCAGGTGTTCCGCATGGACCGCGACGGCATCCGTGGCATCGCCGAGAACGGCGCGCGCTGGGTGCGCGACTACGCCGCGAAGTACCCGCAGACCGACTGGATCTTCCAGTACTCGCCGGAGAGCTTCTCCACCACCGAGCTGGACTACGCAGTCGAGGTGGTCGACGCGGTGACCGCGATCTGGCGCCCGGATCAGGGCCAGAAGGTAGTCATCAACCTGCCGGCTACGGTGGAGTCGGCCACGCCCAACGTGTTCGCCGACCAGGTGGAGTGGTTCTGCGATCACGTGCAGCGGCGCGAGCACATCTGCGTGTCGCTGCATACGCACAATGACCGCGGCACCGGCGTGGCCGCGGCCGAACTGGGCCTGCTGGCCGGGGCCGACCGCCTGGAGGGCACGCTGTTCGGCAACGGCGAGCGCACCGGCAACATGGACCTGGTCACCGTCGGCATGAACCTGTATTCGCAGGGCATCGACCCGACCATCGACCTGTCCGACATGGAGCGGTTGATGGAGGTGTACAAGGAATGCACCGACATGCCGATCCATCCGCGCCATCCGTGGGCCGGCGAGCTGGTCTACACGGCCTTCTCCGGCAGCCACCAGGATGCGATCCGCAAGGGTCTGGCGCATTACCGCGAGCATGGCGGCCACTGGAACGTGCCCTACCTGCCGATCGACCCGGGCGATCTGGGACGGCGCTACGAAGAGGTGGTGCGCATCAACTCGCAGTCCGGCAAGGGCGGCGTGACCCACGTGCTGGAGCGCGACTACGGCATCGAGCTGCCGCGCTGGCTGGCGGTGGAGTTCGCCCGCATCGTGCAGCAGGACGCCGAGACTTCCGGCGAGGAAGTGACCTCGCAGCGCATCCACGAGCTGTTCGAGAAGCACTACCTGGCGCCGGTGCCGGGCTGGGATCTGGTGCGCTACGAAATGGAGAAGGAAGGGCCGGTGGTGCGCCTGGATGCCACCGTGGGCCCGCCCGGACAGGAGACCCGCCTGAACGGGGCCGGTCACGGCGCGGTCGAGGCGCTGGCCGAGGCGCTGCACGCCAGCCGCAGCGTGGAGGTGCGCGTCAGTCATTTCGACGAGCACGCGGTGGAGGCCGGGACCGAGGCGCGCGCGATGGCCGCGGTGGATGTCTCGGTGGACGGCGAGCGCTCGGTGGGCGTGGCCCTGGGCGAGGACACCACCGCCGCGACCCTGCAGGCGGTCCTGAACGCCGCCGGCCGGCGCCTGGGCAACGAGGCCCCGCGCATACCGGATGCGGTGATGGCCGCGGCCAGCGCCTGACCGCCCGGCGCAGACGGCCCGAGCGATCGTGGCGCCGCGGTCGCAGGGGCTTCATGGCGGACCCCGTGTCGCACGAGCGGCACGGGGTTTTTTGGTGATCTGGCGCCTGTGTTCCGGTGAGTGGTCTACCTTCGATGAAGCGGCCGAGGGCCGCGCAACGGCGGGAGGTGGAACATGAAACGGTGGATTCTGTTTTTGCTGCTGCTGGGCTGGACTCCCGGCCTGATGGCTTCGCCACCGGATGCGACGCAGGAACCGGAGCTCGATCGCGAAACGCTTCAGCAGATGGTGCGGCACAGCGCCGAGGTGTTCCGGATCGAGGACGGGGTGAGCGTCGAGGAGGCGGTGGAGTCGATGCAGTTGCGGGCCAATCTGCGCAACTTTCAGGAAGTGGCGAACCTGCCGCTTTCCGAGCAGGTGACGGCCATGGGCGGCGAGGGCAACTACATGCGCATACTGGCGTTCTGTGATGCCCTGATCGCCAATCAAATGGTGCAGCACGACATCATCTTCGCCAGTTTCCTGCCGTGTCGCATCGCGGTGGTGGAGGACGACGAGGGCCAGGGCTGGATCGTGACCACCAACATGGACATGATGCTGCATGCCACGGATCTGCCCGAGGATCTGGAAGAGGTCGCGCGCGAGGTGAGAGACACCATCTACAGCATCGTCGAAGCCGGCCGCACCGGCGATTTCTGAGCATGAGTCGACGGCCACGGCGGGGTGCGCGTTGCCCCGCCGTGGCGTAATGTGGCGTTCATGCTTTTTCTCTACACTCCCCGCCGCGATGAGCAAGGCGGCTCCCAGGGAAACACTGATCCATGTACACGCTTGCGTTGGCACCCCGGGTTTTCCGAGACAAGGCGCGGTGCGCAGCCGGTAGTGGTTCTACCGGCAAGGGCCGCAACGCAGGATCGGGGAACCCGGGGTGCCAACCCC